>NZ_JBSZQY010000008.1:0-126521 GCF_054165785.1 Staphylococcus sp. SA22
CATTAGCTGTGGCTAATGTGTAAGAACCACTACATAATAAATCATTAGTGGCTCTTTATCATTTCTGTCCCACTCCCTTGAGCCTACAATTTTGATTTATGTATCACACTCATAATACTTTTCAATTTGAAATACCCTGTTCGCAATTATTAGTTGAGTTATATCAACCAATACAGTGTAAACTTAAAAATTCCAAACCGTTTAACAATATATCAGAAAAAATGATAATTATTTCAATTATTTTTATTAAATTTCATAATGATTCATATAATATTCGCATTAAAACATCACAATACTGATACTCAACAAAAAGAGCAGTACACTTGTCATGCACCACTCTCAACAAATATATTTTTTCAATGAAGCAATTACGCAATCTTACAAATACTATAAGTATAGCTGAATCACATATTACATTTATTTTATAATCGAATTTAGAAATTCATCACTTATCTCATAAATTGTTGGTCTACTTTTAATTTTAACTAAGTAGTTACCAAATTTTTTAATTGTATTATTAATTTTTACTCTTCCTACTCCCAATATGTTTTCTAAATCAATTAATGTTAATCTATTTCTTTTATTTCCAAACAATTTATCCATTGAAAGGAGATACAAAAATTCATAATCTATCTGTTTATAATGACTAGTTAAATAAAGCGTTAATTTTTCAGTCGCATCCATTTTTGGTATTAACTCATCAAGTATTCTTTCTTGTCCTGCTATCAATAACTCAAGCATTGTGTCAATAAATTCCGTCAGATCACCACAATTCAAATGATTTGAAGCAGTCATAAACGCCTTGTAATATTTCGATTTATTTCTATTTATGACATATGAAAATGTCAAAGCAGTATAATTATCATAATAATCACTTAAGAGCTTGGCAATTATAAATCTTCCAACTCTACCATTGCCATCATAAAAAGGATGTATATATTCAAACAGATAATGACTAGCCATGATTTTGAACGGCTGAGGCGCATCAAAATATTTTAAAAATGTTAGCATTTCACCTATATATTCAACAATTTTGGTTTCAGGTTGTAACCCAACATGTATATATTTATTCGTTGACCCATCATGCATACCAACAAAATTTTTACGAAATAGCTCTCCATCTAACTTATCTTGTTCGTTAATTTCATTTGAAACTAATTTATCATAAATCGCTCTAATGTCTCTTACATTATCAACTTTAATTTTTTTATTAAGTTCTATCTCTTTATATTGATCCACGAGGCCTCTGAACTTAAGAAATTCTGATGCTTGGTTATTTAACGCATGTGCAATCTCTTGTTTAGTACTAAATACATTTTCAATTTCATTAGTACTTTGTAATTCATCGATTAATAAATCATTAAAATATTGTTCTCTAGCTGCATATGGTAAAGAATTAAGTGCTCTATCAATTTTTCTACTATTAATTGATATTAATTCTTGTTTTTTTGATAGATTTTTAGTCACCATAAAGAATAGAGGATATTCCAAATCATTAACTTTTTTTCCATTTTCCATAGGTATGATATTAATATTAGTATTGAAAGAAGCTAAAGAATTAAATCTTTTAATATACTCTTCCTTCATTTTACTTTCATTGTGTTCATGAAAAATACTTTTTAAAGTTCTGTAACCCATTTGCACCCTCCTCTACTTATTTAAAATGTATTTTTAGCTCAATAAATCCATTTTCATTAGATTAGCTAAATATTATCACTTTTTTTCTTTAAAAACTATATAAATATCTATTTTCTCAATCAATAGAAAAAGATTTTTCATCATAACAAAAAAGAGCAGTACATTTGTCATGCACCACTCTCAACAAATATATCTAATTATGCTTTATAAATGAATCACCGGAAATCAAAATACATCTTGCCTAATACTAACAACATTTACAGTGATGCTATTAGTCGAAATGTCTTTTAAAATAACTGAAGTACTTCTTTGAATGAGAATATACCTGTCAATATTGTAACAAGTACTGCAACGATACCAAAGATGAACATCCAATTTGGGTGTTTATAATCACCAACAATTGATTTCTTTTTACTTGCAATCAAAATTGCACCTAACGTAATAGGTAAAATCCATCCATTTATCGCGCCTGCTATAATTAAAAGGCTGATTGGTTTTCCAATAAATAAGAAAATCATTGTTGAAATAACGATAAACACAATCACAATTAAATTACTTCTTTCGTTAAGTGATTTATGAAGTGTTTTTAAAAATGTTGCGCTTGTGTATGCTGAGCCAATTACTGATGACATAGCTGCAGCAAATAACACAACACCAAAAATATTCTTTCCAATTGGTCCAATTGCGTGTTCAAAAACTGACGCTGGTGGATTTTCAGAACTTAGTGTCACACCTGTTACAACAACTCCTAATACCGCTAGGAATAGTAACGTTCTCATAATACCTGTAGTTAAAATACCAGCAATTGCTGATTGATTTACAAATGGTAAATATTGCTTACCTTTAATGCCAGAGTCTAATATACGATGTGCACCTGCAAAGGTAATATAACCACCTACAGTTCCACCAACTAACGTAATGACTGGCAAGACTAATTTCATTGGATGTTCTGGCGCAAATGTATGCACAAAAGCATCACCATAAGGTGGATTAGAAACAAACATCACATATGCCACAACTAAAATCATCACAATACCAAGAATCATTGAAACAACGTCCATGATTTTTTGGCCACTTTTACTTACAAAGATTAATATTGCAAAGATTGCAGTAATAGCTGCGCCCCATTTTACATCTAATCCAAAAATTGCATTTAAACCTAAACCGGCACCAGCAATATTACCAATATTAAAAGCTAGACCACCAAATGCAATCAATATTGAGATAACAGTACCAAGCCCAGGAACAACTTTATTTGATATTTCTTGACCTCTTAAACCAGTTACAACTAATATGCGCCATATATTAATTTGTGCACCAATGTCAATGATGATAGACAGTAATATAGCAAATGCGAAACTTGCAAAAAATTGTGATGTAAATACTGCTGTTTGCGTTAAAAATGCTGGCCCAATTGCAGAAGTTGCCATCAAAAATACAGAACCTAATAATAACCTTTTATGATTTTTTGTGAATTCAAAGTCACTTTCTTTTTTAAGCTTTAAATTTCTCCCCATTTTTTAGCCCCCTATAAGGATTGAATATCAATGCCTTCTTTCATTAAAATTTCTCTAATTTTCGAAACAAATAATAATGCATGTTCTCCATCACCATGCACACAAATTGTATCTGCTTGTAACGTTACTTCCTTATTGTTTTTTGAAATAACTTTATTTTCCTTCACCATCTTCAAAACCTGCTTAAGTGCTTCGTCAGTATCAGTAATCACAGCATCACTTTCTTTTCTACTAACGAGCTGCCCATCATCTTCGTATCGTCTATCAGCAAACACTTCAGAAGCTGTAATTAATCCGACATTCTTTGCTTCTGAAATTAGATATGAATTTGCTAATCCTACCAACACTAGTGATGGATCAAAGTCATGAACAGCTTGTGCTATAACGCTTGCTATTTCTCTGTCTTTTGCACCCATCTGATACAATGCACCATGCGGTTTAACATGATTAATTTTAACTTGATGAATGCGACAAAACCCTTGTAATGCACCTAATTGATAAATCATCAAATTATAAATCTCCTCGTTAGAGATATCTATATTTCGTCTGCCAAAGCCTTTCAAATCAGGTAAACCAGGATGTGCACCTACTGCAACATTATGTGCTTTGGCAAGTTTTACCGTTTCATTCATTACATTTTCATCACCAGCGTGAAAACCACAAGCAACATTCGCACTTGTAATTAACGGAATAATTTGATGATCACCACCAAAGGAATAATTTCCAAATGCTTCTCCTAAATCACAATTCAAATCAACTCGCATTATAATTCCACCCCTTTAACAATTTGATGTTTTTCTAAAAATTTAATATCAACATCTTTTGCATCTCCATCACGATATAGTGGATAATTTAAAACTGCATATAAAAAATCGGCAGTTGTAGAAAATCCATCTATCACCATTTCATCTAAGGTGGCTTTCAATTTATCAATTGCTGAAGCTCTATCATGAGATTTTACAATTACTTTAGCTACTAAAGAATCATAATATGGTGAAACTTGATAACCGTGATATAGTAAAGAATCGACTCGCACATTAAAACCTTGTGGTAAATGTAACGCTGTCACTTTACCTGGTGTTGGTTGAAATTTCTTTTCAGGATTTTCGGCATTTATTCTCGCTTCTATCACATGACCATTAAATTGAATATCGCTTTGTGAAAAAGGTAAATGATTATGTTCCAATAAATACATTTGTGCTGCAACCAAATCACGTTCTGCTCGCATCTCTGTAACAGTATGTTCAACTTGAATTCGAGCATTCATTTCAATAAAGTAATGTGCGGTATCAGTTACTAAGAATTCAATCGTACCTGCACTTCTATAATTTGCTGCACGTGCAACTTTAACAGCATCGTTACATATTTGTTGTCGTCTTTCTTCAGTTAATGCTGCACAAGGAGATTCTTCGATTAATTTTTGATTTTTACGTTGTACAGAACAATCACGTTCCCCTAAATGTACATAATTATCCTGCCCATCCCCCATAACTTGAACTTCAACATGTTTTGCAACAGGTATAAAAGCCTCAACATAAACACGATCATCATCAAAGTATTTTTTTCCTTCACTTTTAGCTTCTTTAAATGCCTTTTCTAAATCTTCAGCTTTCTTTACAATACGTATACCTTTACCACCACCGCCACTGGCAGCTTTGATAACAACTGGATAACCAATGTCTTTGGCAAGCTTCTCAATTTCAGACACATGATTCACAGCACCATTTGATCCTGGAATCACAGGAACACCTGCATGATGAACTGTTTGTCTTGCTGTTATTTTATCCCCCATCATTTCCATCGTTTTTTTAGTAGGCCCTATAAACGCTATGCCTTGTTCCTCAACGGTTTGAGCAAATTTTGTCGATTCTGATAAAAAGCCATATCCTGGGTGAATTGCATTAGCACCAGTGATTTGTGCAGCAGATATGATGCGGTCAATATTTAAATAACTATCCAAAGCATTAGCTTCCCCAATACATATAGCTTGATCTGCTAAATGTACATGCAAGCTTTGCTCGTCCCCTTTTGCATAAACTGCTACAGTTTCAATCCCATATTCTCTGCAAGCTCTTATAATCCTTACAGCAATTTCACCTCTGTTCGCAATTAAACAACGAAGCATTTACTTACCCCCTTTACTTAATACGTACCAAAACTTGGTCGTATTCAACATTTGTGCCGTGATCAGCTACTATTTCAGTAATTTCTCCAGCAACATCTGTTGTTACCTCGTTTAATACTTTCATCGCTTCAACATATCCTATAATATCTCCCTTGTTAACTTTGTCACCGACTTTCACAATTGGTTCAGTTAATTCTTTACTGTCTTGTAAAAAGAATGTACCTACCATTGGTGATTTAATGTCATGATAATCATTTGTCGAAACATTGGAGTTATCATTCGCTTTTGAAGCTGTCAAATCATTATTGTTCATACTTTGATTTGATTGATTACTGTGTGCAGCCAAATGATTCGAGTCAGTGAAGTCAATTTCTATTTCAACTTCAAAATTTTTATATTTAAATTTCTTAACATCATTTTCCTTCACTAATTTGATTATTTGTTCGATTTTTTCAATATTCATTTTACAAATCCCCTTTTAAAATTGTTGCTAATTTTTTCGAAGTATGTCGCAAGCTAGATGTATCAAAAATTGGAGTCTTTTGATGACTCTTAAGAATTTCATTAAACAGAGACATTTGTTCCCGATTCTTATCTACAGCTTCTTGGAATGATATCCATTTAAATTGAATTGTATCTTGTGGTTTCATCTGTGCTAACTTTGGCAGATCAAATTTGCATACAGTTGCAATTTTGGTATAACCACCTATCGTTTGTTTATCATTAAGCAGAATAATAGGTTGACCATCATTTGGCACTTGAACACTGCCAAGAGCAACCGGTTCAGAAATGATATCTGCTTGATTAATTGGTGCAACGCTGTCACCTTCCAAACGATACCCCATACGGTCTGATTGTTCAGTGATTAAATATGGATGATTTACAATTTTCGCTCTAGCCTCTTCAGAAAATGCCTCGAATTGAGGTCCTTGAAGAATGTGTATAATATTATTTTCTGGCAATAAATCGTCCTGTAAATGAATAGTCTTTCCAATGTTTTCTTTAAAGTCATTATTTATTTTCACTGTTATTACATCATTAGCTAATAACTTTCTACCTTTGAATCCTCCTATACTGCTTCGGGTATGTGTTGCATAACTTTCAGCAATAGGAGGTACGTTGATAGATTGACCAAAAGTAAGATAACCGCGTGCACCTTTGGTTATAGCACCTATTTTTAAAATGTCACCTTTCTCAGCTAATATGACAGAATTCATTGATATAGTTTTATTATTTAGCGAAGCATTAACACTACCACCGGTTATAACAAATGTATTTTGCGTATTAAATTGAATGGTAGGACCAATCAAAGTATATTCAATCGCTGGACCATCATTGTTAATTAATGACTGCGCAACCTTAAAACTAAATTGATCCATGGCACCTGCGCCTGCAAATCCAATATGTTCATAACCTTTTCTTCCTAGATCTTGTACCGTTGAAAAGAGACCTGGTTTTAAAATCTTAATTGACATTTTCGATCACCACCCAGTCATCAACATTAAAGTTGCCATCTGATATATCTCTTTCGATTTGTATAAATTCCTGTTCATCTATTGCATAAAATTGTATCCATTCTCCTGCTTCATACATTGACATTGGTTCACGCTCGCTGCTAAATACTTTTAACGGTGTGCGTCCAATAATTTGCCATCCGCCAGGAGAATCTGATGGATATAGTCCTGTTTGATTATTCGCAATACCTACAGAACCTGCATGAATTTTTAACCTTGGCTGATTACGTCTAGGTGTATGTAGTTGTTCATCAAGTCCGCCTAAGTATGGAAATCCAGGCATAAATCCTAGCATATATATTAAATAAGGTTTATTTGTATGTTTTTCAATAACTTGCTCAACAGTTATTCGATTATGCTTTGCTACTTCTTCAATATCAGGTCCATATGTACCACCATATTGAACAGGTATTTTAATAATACGATTGGTTTGATTCACAGCATGAAGATTTTTTTCATTAAATTTGTTAAGTTCTAAATTTTCAATTAATTTAGAAGGTGTTATAGCTTGTTCATCAAAATATATTAGAACTGCTCGATACGAAGGGACAATATCTTGAATTTCTAATATTTCTTTTTCTCGTATCCACCGTACCATTGCTGTGACATTTCGATATGTCTCTTCAGATATTTTATTTTCAAAATAAATCATAATTGTCTGCTCGTTAATAAATCTTACATCCACTCTAAATCCCCCTTTGTATTGCAATAAAACAGTATTGAATACCTTTTCATTGTATCATTGAGAAGCACAAGTTGTTTAATAAGTAATTCAAATCGCATACAATAACAAATGATAATCAATTTGTTTTCTCGGAAATATTTTGCTTTTTTAAAATGGAGTAGTTAATATTGAAACACTTACACTAATTTAGGTTCTGCTATCAATCGGTCTGATGGAAAATTTTCACTTTTCATCTGTCCGATTTTTTGATTTTGAATATAAAAAAGCACGACCGAAGTATCATTAACACACTTCAATCGCGCAATTAAACAATCTATTTGATCATTTATTGGATATTAACAATTTTTACGTTCATTTCGCCACCATTAGGTAGTGGAACACGAACTTCATCATCTAAACCTTTACCAATTAACGCTTTAGCCATTGGTGATTCATTTGAAATCTTACCATTAAATGCATCTGATTCAGCTGAACCAACGATTTGATAACTTTCCTCTTCATCACCTGGTAATTCTACAAACGTTACTGTTTTACCAATTTTAACAACGTTGTTATCTCCAGTATCTTCAATGATTAATGCATTTCTTAACATATGCTCAATTCTTTGAATATCTTGTTCGATGAATCCTTGTTCATCTTTTGCCGCATCATACTCAGAGTTCTCTGATAAGTCACCAAATGAACGTGCAACTTTAATTTTCTCTACAACTTCAGGACGCTTAACTGTTTTTAATTCTTCAAGTTCACGCTCTAATTTTTCAAAACCTTCTTGAGTCATTGGATATTGCTTTTGATTTTCCATATTGTCATCTTCCTTTACTGAATTATACTATTGCTTGCTAACTAAAGACTGAATTTTTGTTGTCATAATATCTATTGCAACTTTATTGCTCCCACCTTCAGGAATAATTATATCAGCATATTTCTTAGTCGGTTCAATAAATTGGTCATGCATAGGTCTAACAACACTTAAATATTGATTGATAACAGAGTCCATTGAACGCCCACGCTCTTTAGTATCTCGTGTTAAACGGCGTAATATTCTCAAGTCTGCATCTGTATCAACATATATTTTAACATCCATCATATCACGTAATACCTTATTTTCTAAAGCGAAAATACCTTCTACGATAATAACATCTTTAGGTTTAAAATCAATGGTAATGTCACTTCTTGTATGACTAGCATAATCATATGTCGGTACTTCTACTGCTTTACCATTTTTCAAGTCTTTAAGATTTTCAATTAATAAATCATTATCGAATGCAAATGGATGGTCATAATTGGTTTCTAGACGCTCGTCGAAAGTCAAGTGCTTTTGATCTTTATAATAGTAATCTTGAGCAAGTAAAGCGACACTATGACCTTCTAAGTTTTTCATAATTTCGTTAGTTACAGTTGTTTTTCCTGAGCCAGATCCACCAGCTATGCCAATGATTGTAGTAGCTTTCATTAGCCAATTTCCTTTCTCATCATGTTGTTTGGATATATCGGGCGATCCACTTTAATTTGAACGATTTGTAATGGATGGCGCGCCGCGTCTAAGCTGTTACCTTCTTCATCATAAATTGCTTCTACTACTTGTGTAAATGTTTCAATTTCTGGACCAAAGAATTCTATTTCTTGACCTGGTTTAAAGTTATTTCGTTGTTGAATAGTCGCAATTTTTGTATCTTCATTATAATCTAATACCAAACCACAAAAATCAAATGGTGATTTTTTAGATTGTTGTTGACCAAACATCTGTTCTTCATAACCAGGTGTACCCTCAAAGAATGCTGGTGCAGTGTCTCTATTTGCACATTTATCTAACTCAATTAACCATTCCGGATTAATCTTAAAGTTGTCAGGATCTGCCGCATACGCATCAATGACTTTACGATATACTGAGACAACTGTTGCAATATAATGAATTGACTTCATACGTCCTTCAATTTTTAATGAGTCCACACCAATATCCATCATTTGAGGAATAGATTCGATTAATTTTAAATCTTTAGGACTCATCGCAAACGGTGTAACTTCACCTTGATTATAAAATACATCAAGTTCACCATTATCATCAACTTCTAATAATTCATAATCCCAACGACAACTTTGACAGCAACCGCCTCTGTTGGAATCCCTTGCAGTCATATGATTACTTAATGTACATCTACCTGAATAGGCGATACACATAGCACCATGAATAAATGCTTCGATTTCAATATCTACTTTTTCCTTCATTTCACGCATTTCCATCGCGCCGGTCTCACGTGCTAATACAACACGATCCAATCCTTCTTCTTTCCAATATTCTACAGCTTTGTAATTAGAAAGTGATTGTTGAGTAGATAAATGAATTTCAAGTTTTGGCGCAACTTCTTTACATGTTTCGATAATTAAAGGATCTGCAACAATGATACCTGTCGCACCTGTCTTTTCCAAATTACGCAAATATGATTCTAGACCTTCAATATTCTCATCATGTGCAATAATATTTGTCGTAACATAAATTTTGGCACCGTAACGGTTCGCAAATTCAACACCTTCAGCTATTTCTTCCATCGTGAAATTATCAGCATTTGAACGTAATCCATATTCTTGACCACCTAAAAATACGGCATCAGCGCCATAATGTACTGCTATTTTTAACTTTTCTAAGTTTCCAGCAGGTGCTAATAATTCTGGTTTCTTCATAACTGTTTTAGGAGTTGATTTAATCTCTTCTATTGTCTTCATGATTAACCTCCTTAATATACTGTTTGTTTATATAAGAAACCTTCGTCAAATGGTCGATGATCAGGTTGAATTTCTTCAATTGGGTCCATCAACATAAATTTCTCATCTTCATAGATTTCAGGATCTTCATTGTACAAATCTATCGCTTGACGATACTGTTCCGTTACCACATTAATATATTCTTCTGTTTGTAGAATACCATCGATTTTAAATGAATCTATACCCGCCTCAAAAAATGGTGCTAATTCTTCAATTAAACAAATGTCGTTTGGTGACATAATGTGCGTACCATTGTAATCTTCGTAAACTGGGTAATTATTTTGTCTTTCTTCATCATAAAGTAATAAAGATTGTTCATCATTGCGACGTTCAATTTTCATTTGACGATCTTGGAACGTATAATAATTGCCTAGTAGCATACGCTTTGATTGGAACATACAAGTCATTCCTTGAACTTGCACCTCAATTTCCACATTTGAATTTTCTTTTATATTAATAATTTCATCCAAATTCAGCTCACGTGCTAAGACAGCTCTTGATGCGCCTCTTTTACCCCAGTAATTACATTGAAAATGATTAGTTACTAACGTCTCTGCATTCCAATGAAGTGGTATTGGATTCTCTTGCGCCTTCACATACATTACTACTGCTGGATCCCCGAAAATAATTCTGTCAACTCGTATTTCATGTAAAAAATTAATATAATCTTCTACAGCATCTAAATGATAATTATGAAATAATCCATTCACCGCCGCATATACTTTTTTATCGTTTTTGTGAGCTAATGCGACAGCCTCTGTCATTTGTTGTCTATTGAATTCCCCTGGAAGTCTTAAACCAAACTTTTGCTCGCCAATTACAAAAGCATCTGCACCTAAATCAATAAGTGTTTCCATATGGCTTAATGACTTGGGTGTGACAAGTAATTCTGTCATAGTCATTCTCCTTTAATTGAAATCGCTAATCCATCGTCTATATTTAAAAAATTCGTTGTATATCCTGGTTGCTTTATTAACCACTCATTATAATCTTGAACCTTTTTAACCATTTGTCTTACATTTCTCGATCTAACAATCCCAATATCCGATACAAAACCGTGATATAAAACATTATCTGTAATTACAAGACCTTGGTGCTTTAAAAGTGGTGTATATATTTCAAAAAATTTCTTTGATTGCGCTTTTGCTGCATCAATAAATATCATATCATAAACTTTGTCATTTACATTTTCAAATTGCTCTAAAGCATTACCTTCAATAATTCGAACCTGGTTTTCAAAATGATAAGTAGCTAAATTTTCTTTAGCATATTGAATCATCGTTTCATTACGCTCTATCGTTGTGACATGAATGTCATCAGATATAGAAGCGAATTGCATAGAACTATAGCCGATTGCTGTACCAATTTCTAAAATATTTTTAACATTATTCATACGAATTAATTGCTTAATTAAATCTAATGTTAAACGATCTACGATTGGCACTTCATTTACTTCGGCAAATTCACGCAAAACTTCGATTGAACTATTTTGATGTTGATGTAAATCTATTAAATATTTTTTATTTAGGTCATCCATGTTTTAAACTTCCTTTATGTAAAATAAGTCAATATGATTATGACAATAAAATAAATCAGCCTTCACAATTGATTATAATTTTGCCAACCAATTAAATGACTGATTTTGTGTTAGACGCAAAGCTATTTTATTTATAGAAGCGAATCATTCATATAAAATTTAACTTTAGATATTTTACCATATTTTCAATAAAATTATAAGCGTTAATTATTTATACATTGCTTGACTTAAAAAAATACTCTTGCCTACCCATCTTAAGGTTAGCAAGAGTAAAATCTTTTTAATTATTCTTCCATTTCAGTATTTACAACTTCTTCAATCATGTCCCATTCTTCATCAGTTTCGATTGGTACTAACTTACCACCGTCACCTGACTCATCTGGTTCATTGATCATTGGTACAAGCTCAATCATATCGTCTTCATCTGATTGAGCACCTTCTTCAGCTAAGATAACATACTCTTTTTTGAATTCAGGATGATAAAATTCTAAAACTTTTCGGTATAAAACTTCATTTCCTTCTTCATCGAATAAAGTTAATAATTCTTCTTCGTTATTAATTTCTAATTGTGAATCATGATTATGTTCAGTCATAGTAAAATCTCCTTTTAATGTAGTGAATCTAAATAGCCTTGTAAAATAAATACCGCTGCCATTTTATCAATCACTTGTTTTCTTTTTTGTCTTGAAACATCTGCTTCTAATAATGATCGTTCAGCAGCCATTGTGCTTAATCTTTCATCCCACATCACAATCTCAATAGAAGGATAAGCTTTTAATAATTTTTCTTTATATGTTAACGAAGCTTCGCCTCGAAATCCTATTGAATTATTCATGTTTTTAGGTAGTCCTATTACGACTGTACCCACATTATTTTTTTTAATAATGTCTACTAATTGGTCAATACCTAATTCATTATTTTCTTCATTGATTCGGAGTGTGTCTAATCCTTGTGCCGTCCAACCCATTATATCACTAATTGCAATTCCTACCGTTCTACTACCGACATCGAGTCCTAAAATTTTATGTTGTAACATAAATTATTTATTTTGCTCTTTTAAATAGTAAGAAACAAGCTCTTCCATAATAACATCTCTATCAATATGACGAATTTGATTTCTTGCTTCATTTTGGCGTGGAATATACGCAGGGTCACCTGATAATAAATAACCTACAATTTGGTTTACGGCATTATATCCTCGTTCATCTAATGTTCGATAAACATTATTTAAAACATCTCTTACATCTTGTGTTGGAAGTTCTTCATAATCGAATTTCATTGTTTTATCAAAGTTTTCCATTTGCGACACTCCTTTAATTACAAATATAACTCACTATCATCATACAATATTATGGCTTTAAATTATAGATTTTTAATGTAATCTTTAATAAAGCTTAATGATTTTGAGATATTTTCAGGTTGTGTACCGCCACCTTGAGCCATATCTGGACGACCGCCACCTTTACCACCAACGATTGGTGCCATTTGTTTGATAAGATCACCGGCTTTAACATTATTTGTTAAAGATTTAGGGACAGTTGCAACCATCGATACTTTATCATCAACATTACTTGCAAGAATGATAATTGTATCTTGTAGTTTAGATTTAAAATCGTCCATTGTCGAGCGAATTGCTTTCGCATTTGGTACATCCACTTCAGTAACCAATACTTTATAGCCATTGATTTCTTCAACTTGATCTTCAATATTACCCATTTTAAGTGATGTGATTTCTTTGTCACGTTGCTCTAATTGTTTTAATAATGCTTTTTCTTCATCTTGCAATTGTGTTAACTTATCGACTACTTGATCATCAGATTTCACTTTCAGCTGTGATTTCATCGTATTAAATTTCTCTTGAATATCTTCTAAATATAAGAAAGCTGCTTTACCTGTTAATGCTTCAATACGACGCACACCAGCTCCTGTACCTGACTCACTTACTATTTTGAATAAGCCAATTTCAGAAGTATTGCGGACATGAATACCACCACATAATTCAATTGAAAATGGTGCCATATTTACTACACGCACAACATCACCATATTTTTCACCGAATAATGCCATTGCGCCCATTTCTTTAGCTGAAGCAATATCCATTTCTTGAATGTTAACGTCAATACCTTTCCAAATTTCTTCATTTACTAAGCGTTCAACTTGATCAATTTCCTCATTAGTCATTGGACCAAAATGAGAGAAATCAAAACGTAAACGATCTGCTTCTACTAGTGAACCAGCTTGGTTAACATGATCACCCAGTACTGATTTCAACGCTGCATGTAATAAATGTGTTGCACTATGGTTCTTTTGAATGTCACGTCGATCATTTTGGTTCACTTCAGCAGACACTGTAGCGCCAACATTTACTTGGCCAAATTGTACTACTCCTTTATGCAAGTTTTGACCATTTGGTGCTTTGGTTACTTCACTAACAGCAATTTCAAAATTGTCATTATAAACAATACCTGTATCCGCAACTTGTCCACCACTGACTGCATAAAATGGTGTTTCCGTTAACATGAAGTATACTGTTTCACCCGCTTCAACTTGTGAAACTTCTTCACCATTATATATCAAGTGTGTTAGTGTTGTTTGAGCTGTCGCAGTATCATAACCAACAAAAGTACTTGCAGATGTAATATTTTTCAATACTTCACTTTGAACTTGCATTGATTGAGAATTTTGACGTGCTTGACGTGCACGATCACGTTGTTGTTGCATTTCTGACTCGAATGTTGTCATATCAACTTTCAATCCTGCTTGCACTGCTATTTCTTCAGTTAATTCAATTGGGAACCCATACGTATCATACAATTTAAATGCATCTTTCCCATTAATTTCATTTGTTGTCACTTTAGCTTTTTTAATTAATTCATTTAAAATCGCTAAACCATCTTCTAATGTTTCATGGAATCGTTCTTCTTCAGACTTTATAACACGCTTAATGAAATCTGCTTTTTCCTTAACATTTGGATAATATGGTTCCATAATGTCTGCAACAATATCAACAAGTTTGTACATAAATGGCTCATTGATTCCTAACGTTTGACTAAAACGAACGGCACGACGTAACAATCGACGTAATACATATCCTCTACCTTCATTGGCAGGTAATGCACCATCAGAAATTGCAAATGCAATCGTACGAATGTGGTCAGCAATTACTTTAAATGCCACATCTTGTTCGTTGTTTACTAAATATTGTTTACCTGATACTTTTTCGATTTCATTCATTATAGGCATAAATAAATCTGTTTCATAGTTAGTACGTACATTTTGAGAAACTGAGGCCATACGCTCAAGCCCCATGCCGGTATCAATGTTTTTATTAGGTAATGGTGTGTAACTATGATCTTTATTATGATTGAATTCACTAAATACTAAGTTCCATACTTCAAGATAGCGTTCATTTTCTCCACCTGGATACATTTCTTCTGCCGGATCGTCTTGTCCATATGCTTCTCCGCGATCATAGAAAATCTCAGTGTTCGGTCCTGAAGGCCCTTCACCAATATCCCAGAAGTTACCTTCAATGCGAATAATACGACTTTCTTCAAGCCCAATATCTTTATGCCAAATGTTGTATGCTTCCATATCTTCCGGATGAATCGTAACGTACAATTTATCTGGCTCCATACCCATCCATTTATCACTCGTTAAAAATTCCCAAGCAAATTCAATCGCTTCTTGTTTAAAGTAATCACCAATTGAGAAGTTACCTAACATTTCAAAGAATGTATGGTGACGCGCTGTGAAACCAACATTTTCAATATCATTTGTACGGATAGCTTTTTGAGAGTTTACAATTCTTGGCTTTTTAGGTGTTTCACGTCCATCAAAATATTTCTTTAATGTTGCTACACCTGAATTAATCCATAATAATGTATCATCATCAATTGGCACTAATGGTGCAGAAGGTTCAACCATATGTCCTTTTTCAACAAAGAAATCTAGATATTTTTGTCTAATTTCACTCGCATTTAACTTTTTCATCATTTACACATCCTATTTACTGTTTTTAAATTACCATTCCATAAAAATTGATGACACAGATAGTCGATTTGAAAAACTAGTATAAATCAATATCATTTTTTATTATTAAAAAATAAAAAACGCCCATCCTCAAAAGGGACGAACGTTATCGCGGTACCACCCTAGTTATAAATGTAATTCAACACATTTATCACTTTAAATCGACTATACAGTTGTGCATAAAGTAGCGTTCACTAATGTTTGTTGTACTTTTCACCAACCAGTACATCTCTGATAAACAAATCATTAACTACTCATCTTTATACGAATTTAATTCTATTTTAGTTACATTTACGCTTGTTGTCAACGTTCTATAAAGTCATACGGCGTGATTTCTCCCATATTAATCATTGGGTCAATTTTAAACATTGTAGCTTCCGTTAATACATTTGTATCTGTTTTTGTTGAATCAGACGTAACTTCTTCACTAGCATTCGATGACATTGGAACTTCTACTTGATCATCTATTGTCGTTTGTGAAGCTCCTGTATCATTAGTAGCTGTGTTTTCCAGCATTTCTTCATCTTCTGAATTAAAATAATTTTTCAACAATGTACATAATTGTGTTAAACGCGCTTGACCATTTGTTTTCAATCCAATATCAAATGCTTCCGGATCACCAAGTAAAACTAAACTCGTTTTCGCTCTGGTTAAACCAGTATATAATATCGGTCTTTGTAACATTCTAAAATACTGTTTAACAATAGGCATGATAACAATAGGAAATTCTGAACCTTGTGATTTATGGATTGATGTACAATATGCATGCGTTAATTCCATCATATCTTGTTTTGTAAATGTAATTTCATTACCTTCAAAATCCACAACAAGTACATCTTTATTAAGGGCATTTTCTTTCGCCCCAAAAATACCAACAATAACTCCTATGTCACCATTAAATATGTTATCATTTGGCCTATTAACAAGTTGTAATACTTTGTCACCTTTTCTAAAGACTACATCACCAAACTCAATTTCTCGTGTGTCTTTCTTTTTAGGGTTTAAAATATCTTGTAAAACTTGATTTAAACGTTTAATACCGGCATTTCCTTTATACATTGGTGCAAGCACTTGAATATCAGCCATAGTATACCCTTTATTAACAGCACTAGTAACTACCTTCTCAACTACTGTTGGTATTTGGTTTGCCTGACAGTTAATAAAACTTCTATCATGAAAACGCTGTGTAATATCAATTTTCTGACCCAATTTCATTCGATGTGCTAATTCTATAATGCTTGAACCATCTTGTTGACGATATACTTCAGTCAGATTAACTCGTGGTATAGCTTTCGATTCAATTAAATCTTTAAATACTTGACCAGGACCTACAGAAGGCAATTGATCCTCATCACCTACAAATATCAATTGCGCATCTAAAGGAACTGCACTTAAAAATTGGTGGAACAACCAAGTATCTACCATAGACATCTCATCAATGATTATGAGTCGTGCGTTTATTTCATTTTCTAATATATCCTCTGGCTTTGTGTCTTGATTCCAACCTATTAAACGATGAATCGTCATTGCTTCTAATCCAGTTGACTCTTGTAGTCTTTTGGATGCTCTTCCTGTTGGCGCTGCTAATACAACTGGATAATCATCATTGACATAATCATCATAATCTAATGATAAGCCATGAATCTCAGCATATAATTCTACAATGCCTTTAATTACTGTCGTCTTTCCTGTTCCCGGCCCACCGGTTAATAGCATCACCTTAGAATTGATAGCCGTTTGCAAAGCTTCTTTTTGTGAAGCTGCATAGTTCACTTGATTCGCATCTTCTATTTCGCCAATATGCATTTGTAAATCTGACTGTTCAATTTCCGTAAGTTTATTTGTATGCGTCTTTATTCTGAATAAGTTTTGAACACTTTTGATTTCAGAATAATACAAACTTGGAATTGCAACTTGTTCATTGTCAATAATTAGTCGTTTTTCCTCATTTAAGTATTGCAACATTTCGTCTAATTTTTCAGGTTCGATGACTTCTTCATCTTGATAATTTAATACATCAACCGTTAAATCTATAACAACATTTATAGGCAAATATGTATGTCCCTGTTTAATACATTCTTCTTCTAACGTATAGAGCAACGCAGCTTTTAATCGTTCATTATCGTTATAAGCGATACCAATATTTCTAGCAAGTTGATCTGCTTTATTAAAACCAATACCTTTAATATCATAAATCAATTGATAGGGATTTCGATCTAAAATAGTCAGTGTATCACCGAGATAAAACTGATAAATTGCCATTGAAAGTTTAGGACCAAACCCTAAATCATGTAAACGAATCATTATTCTTTCAGATTCTTGATTTGCTGAAATTTGTTCTGCAATTTGTTTCTGTTTCTTTTTAGATAATCCCGAAACTTTTTCTAGCACTGAATGGTCATCTAATATATCATTTATCGCATTATCACCTAATGTATTAACAATATTTTGAGCTGTCTTTTTACCTACACCTTTAAACAAATCACTTGATAAATAACTTATAATTGCTTCTTTCGTTTGTGGCATTTCTTTTTCAAAAGTCTCTGCTTTTAATTGTTTACCATAACGTGGATGATCAACAACTTGACCTTTAAATGTGTAGACATCGCCTTCAACAATATTCGGAAGAAACCCTACAACAGTTGGCATTGTATCAAAGTCTTCATTTGTTTCAATAGTATCTACTTTAAGCACTGTATAAAAATTATCACTGTTTTGAAACAATATCGCTTCAACAGTACCTTTGATCATTGAATAATCAAATAGTGTAGGGTCTGACATGTTACTCCTCCTCTTTCATTTTAGTGAATGTTTTCAGCGCATGCTGACTTAATAAGTGTTTAGGGTCGATAGTCACAGCTTCTTTAAAATGAGTTATTGCTTCATCAATATCTTCATTTTTCATAAATAACGCTAAGCCTAAATTGTATCTTGCATCAACATGATTTTTATCAATCGTTAATACATGTTTAAGTTGTGTTATGGCTTCATTAAACATTTCTAATTGACATAATACAAGACCATATTGAAATTGAACTTCTGTATCTTTGTCTTTATCTAGTTCCGCTGCAGTCATTAAATACGGCAATGCCAGCTTAAATGATTCTAACTGATTAAACGCCATACCAATCATATAATTACAATCAACTTGTTCAATCTCTGTTTGTAATGCTTGTTGATATAATTTAATAGCTTCTTGATAACGTTGCTGATTATAATATACATTTGCTAGATTATAAAATACGACGCCATTCTTCGGATCTATTGTTAAAGCTTTTTGGAAAAAACGCTCTGCCTTTTCAATCTCATTCGCATCAGCAAGTACGATACCGGCATTAATATAATTTTCAATAATTGTAGGATCCTCTTCGATATTTCCGAACAATGCTTGTAACGCTTCTTCTATTTTTCCATTTTGTATGTATTGATAAATTGTTTGTTGATCTATCATTTACGAACCTCATTTCTCATCAATTATAACATCTTGATAAATTGTATGTCTCGAATCACTTAACAACGAATAAAATATAATCTAATATCATCTTCATTCATGAAAAAGCGGGAATGGAATAGAAATGCTAAAGAACCATTAACGGTTTATTATGTAATGGTTCTTCCGCATTAGCCACCACTATTATGTACTTAAAAATAGGAATACATAATTAGACTCATGCATAGGGAGTGGGACAGAAATGATATTTTTACAAAATTAATTTGTTTACCCCAACTTGCATTGCCTGTAGAATTTCTTTACGAAATTCTCTGTGTTGGGGCCCCATCCCCAACTCGCATTGCCTGTAGAATTTCTTTACGAAATTCTCTATGTTGGGGCCCCGCCAACTTCCATTGCCTGTTGAATTTCTTTACGAAATTCTCTGTGTTGGGGCCCCGCCAACTTCCATTGCCTGTTTAAATTGGGGTTCCAATTTCTCTATGTTGGGGCCCTGCCAATATAACATTGTAGAGCCTAGGACATTGTGATGTCCCAGACTCTATCATCATGAATTATTCTCATCAAAAACTGTCTTTCGTCATTTCCAACGCTGAAACTTCAAATAAGTAATTTATTGTTCCCATTGTTTATACAACATAATTTAATTGACCTTCATTTTTGAACACATCGTCAATTGTTGCACCACCAAGACACACATCACCTTGATAAAAAACAACTGCTTGTCCAGGTGTGATTGCTCTTACTGGCTCAGCAAAAGTAACACGCAGTGCATGGTCGTTTTCACGTTTCACAAAAACTTTCGTATCTTTTTGGCGATATCTAAATTTAGCTGTACATTCAAAACCTTGATCTAAGTCATTATCTTCTGGATTTACAAATGAATAGTCTGAAGCAATTAAGTAATCACTGTATAATGCATCGTGATGGAATCCTTGTTCTACATATAAAACATTATCTTTTAGATTTTTACCGACAACAAACCAAGGATCGCCATCTCCACCTATACCTAAACCATGTCTTTGTCCTATTGTGTAATACATCAAACCACTATGTTTACCCATTTTCTTACCATCAAGTGTTATCATATCACCCGGTTGTGCAGGTAAATATTGTGATAAAAATGTTTTAAAGTTTTTTTCGCCGATAAAACAAATGCCTGTAGAATCTTTTTTCTTAGCAGTAACAAGTCCTTGTTCTTCAGCAATTCGACGCACTTCACTCTTTTCGATGTCACCAATTGGGAACATCACTTTTGAAAGTTGTTGTTGAGATAATTGATTCAAGAAGTATGTTTGATCTTTATTATTATCTACACCACGTAACATTTCAACATGACCATCTTCATGACGATGTATGCGTGCGTAATGTCCTGTTGCTACATAATCTGCACCTAAATTCATCGCATGATCTAAAAAGGCTTTAAACTTAATTTCTTTATTACACATAACGTCTGGATTTGGAGTACGACCTTTTTTGTATTCATCTAAGAAATACGTAAAGACTTTATCCCAATATTCTTTTTCAAAATTAACAGCGTAATATGGTATGCCAATTTGATTACACACTTCAATAACATCGTTGTAATCTTCAGTTGCAGTACATACGCCATTTTCGTCAGTGTCATCCCAGTTTTTCATAAATATGCCAATGACATCATAACCTTGTTCTTTTAAGACGTGGGCTGTTACAGAACTATCTACACCGCCTGACATACCAACGACAACACGTATATCTTTATTTGACAATTATGACTCCTCCTTAAATTTAAAATATATTTTATGAATTTCAGCTACAATTGCATTAATTTCATTTTCAGTAGTCAATTCGTTAAAACTAAATCGAATCGAATGATTTGATCGCTCCTCATCTTCGAACATTGCACCTAAAACATGCGACGGTTGTGTAGAGCCTGCTGTACATGCAGATCCAGACGACACATAGATTTGTGCCATATCCAACAATGTTAACATCGTTTCAACTTCAACAAACGGAAAATATAGATTTACAATATGGCCTGTAGCATCCGTCATTGAACCATTTAATTCAAATGGAATCGATCTTTCTTGTAATTTAACTAAAAATTGTTCTTTTAAATTCATTAAATGAATATTGTTATCGTCTCGATTCTTTTCTGCTAATTGTAATGCTTTAGCCATCCCGACAATTTGTGCAAGATTTTCAGTACCTGCACGGCGTTTCAATTCTTGTTCACCGCCAAGTTGAGGATAATCTAATGTGACATGGTCTTTAACTAATAATGCACCGACACCTTTTGGTCCGCCAAACTTATGAGCAGTAATACTCATTGCGTCGATCTCAAATTCGTCAAACTTAACATCAAGATGTCCAATTGCTTGAACCGCATCAACATGGAAATATGCATTTGTCTCAGCAATAATATCTTGAATATCATAAATTTGTTGCACTGTGCCAACTTCATTATTTACAAACATAATAGATACTAAAATCGTCTTATCTGTAATTGTTTCTTCAAGTTGGTCTAAATCAATAGCACCTGTATCATCAACATCTAGATATGTTACATCAAAACCTTCTCGCTCTAATTGTTCAAAAACATGTAACACAGAATGATGTTCAATCTTCGATGTGATAATGTGATTACCCAATTGTTCATTTGCTTTTACTATGCCTTTAATTGCCGTATTATTCGATTCTGTTGCACCACTCGTAAATATAATTTCATGTGTATCCGCACCAAGTAATTGTGCAATTTGACGTCTTGACTCATCTAAATATTTACGCGCATCTCTTCCCTTAGCATGTATTGATGATGGATTACCATAATGCGAATTGTAAATCGTCATCATCGCATCTACTACTTCAGGTTTTACTGGTGTGGTCGCAGCATAATCTGCATAAATTTCCATGTTTGGACACTCCTCACAATTTTATCAATGTTCCAATAATAGCACCTTACATACTATTTTTCTACTTTTCTGTTTAACTTTATTTATAATGTTTTTAATTATATTTTACCATTTTCTACACATGCTTTTCGATAGGCTTTTTTAAGTTTATCGCTTTATTCTTGTCTTTTTTATAAATTTTAGTATTTGCAGATATTTTTTCATTTGTAAAATGTAACGTACTATTATTTTGGTTATGAGCAATTTAATATTTACCTGGTTATTCGATTGGTATACTTCTTATATCATAAAAAAGGAAGGACGATACAAAAATGGCGATTAAATATTCAGCATTAAACCTTGTCCCTATTCGAGAAGGTGAAGATGAACGAACAGCAATTAATGATATGGTTAAGCTCGCACAACATTTAGACGAATTATCATATGAAAGATATTGGATTGCTGAACACCATAACGCTCCCAACCTAGTAAGTTCAGCAACTGCTTTATTAATTCAACATACGTTAGAACATACGAAACACATACGTGTAGGTTCTGGAGGAATCATGTTACCTAACCATGCTCCATTAATCGTTGCGGAACAATTTGGCACGATGGCAACATTATTTCCAAATCGTGTCGATTTAGGATTAGGACGTGCACCTGGAACAGATATGATGACCGCAAGTGCATTAAGACGAGATCAACATGATGGTGTTTATAAATTTCCAGAAGAGGTTTCATTATTACAACAATATTTCGGCCCTGCTCACCAACAAGCATATGTTCGTGCTTATCCAGCAGTAGGTAAAAATGTGCCTTTATACATTCTTGGTTCTTCAACAGATTCTGCACATTTAGCTGCTCGCAAAGGGCTTCCATATGTGTTCGCTGGACATTTTGCACCTCAACAAATGAAAGAAGCTATCGAAATTTACAAAACGTTATTTGAACCTTCTGATGTATTAGACGAACCTTATGTTATTGTATGTTTAAATACAATCGTTGCTGAAAATGATGACGAAGCACAATATTTAGCTTCATCTATGGCACAAGTAATGGTTAGTATCACTCGTGGCAGAATGCAGCCCGTTCAACCGCCAACACATGAACTACAAAATATATTAACGCCGAGAGAATACGCGATGGCTATGGAAAGACAGAAAATATCATTAATAGGTTCAGAAAATACTGTTCAACAAAAAATTCAAGATTTTATGGAAACTTATGGTGAAGTCAACGAAATTATGGCAATAAGTTATATTTATGATAAAGATATGCAATTAGACTCTTATCGTCGGTTCAAGAATGTTATAAATCAGATAAATGAAAAAAGCACTTTATAATGTGATAAATAAACTAAGTGAAAGTATGTATCCATAATATTAATAAAAATATACAGTAACAGCATTTTGAATGAAAGATGTCTTTATTGTTCGATCATTTATTTTAGTAATGATTCAAATTCACTTAAAATTCTAATGCAAATATGAAAGCGCCCCTTCAACTTTACACTGTGTAAGTGTTTATTTGATGGGGCGCTTTCAAAATATTGAAAAGCATATCCAAAATTTAAAGAATTTTATTTCTCTTTATCTTCATTTTCTTTTTTCTCTTCGTTATTCGAACCTGTATATTCATTTATCTTATCTTTTACATTTTTAACTTGTTCATTATCGCTATTTTTAAATTTTTCTACTGCGTCTTTAGCTTTATCCATAAAACTCATATTAATCGCTCCTCTTATATTTGATTAGTTTAATTGAACTTATTTTTTAAGTTTATCAATTGCATCAGTTATTTTGTTTTTAGCATTTTCAACAACTTCTTTTGCTTTACCAGTCGCTTTATCTTGCTGACCTTCTTTTTCTAATTCTTTGTTGTCAGTAACGTTACCTACTGTTTCTTTAACATTGCCTTTAAATTGATCGAACTTACTTTCGTCTGCCATAGTGAAACCTCCTTAGATGTATATATTTATATACCACAAAGGAGGTTCGCTAAACATTATAATATGAAGTTTTTATGTTATAGTATAGTATTTATACGATTAAATATAAAACATGTATCCGTCTAAATCTTCACTTGTATCTACATATTCCGCTAAATATTTCAATGTTGTATTATCTAAAACATCTCTCACTGCATCTCTCATGCGAATCCATAGTTGTTTTTGCGCAGGTGGTTCTGATTCAATACTTTCAACAAATGTAATTGGACCTTCTAACAGTCTTATAATATCCCCTGCTGAGATTTCTTCCGCTGGTACTCTTAATTGGTATCCACCTTTAGCACCGCGTACACTTCGAATTAACCCCGCATTTCTTAAAGGACCTACAAGCTGTTCTAAATATAAATCACTCAAATTATTTTCTTCAGCAATTGACTTTAATGATATACATCCTTGCCCCTCTTTTTTAGCAAGAGAAATCATCAATGTAAGTCCATATCTCCCTTTAGTAGAAATTTTCATTGTATAACCTCACTTAATTCGAATATTGATATTCCCATTTTAGCATTTTTTGAGTTAAGATAGTATAAGAAAGGTGTGACAAATGTGAGTACAGAACCATTAGCATCGAGAATGCGCCCAAAAAATATAGATGAAATCATTTCCCAACAACATTTAGTTGGACCAAGAGGCATTATCAGAAGAATGGTTGATACAAAAAAATTAACTTCAATGATTTTTTATGGTCCACCTGGTATAGGCAAAACAAGTATTGCCAAAGCAATTTCGGGCAGTACGCAATATAAATTCAGACAATTGAATGCTGTAACTAACACTAAAAAAGATATGCAACTTGTTGTTGAAGAAGCTAAAATGTCTGGTCAAGTTATCTTGTTATTAGATGAAATACATCGACTAGATAAAGCTAAACAAGACTTTTTATTACCTCATTTAGAAAATGGCAAAATCGTCTTGATCGGTGCTACAACTTCAAATCCTTATCATGCTATCAATCCAGCGATTCGTTCAAGAGCGCAAATTTTTGAGTTATATCCTTTAAATGATGAAGATGTGCGTCAAGCGTTAACTCGTGCAATAGAGGATGAAGAGAATGGTTTAAAAACATATCAACCCAAAATTGATGAAGATGCCATGGCCTACTTTTCTACACAAAGTCAAGGTGATGTTCGTAGTGCGTTAAATGCATTGGAATTAGCTGTATTAAGCGCAGATAATGACAAAGACGGTTATCGACATGTTACATTGCAAGATGCTAAAGACTGTTTACAAAAAGGTGCATTTGTAAGTGATAAAGATGGTGACATGCATTACGATGTTATGAGCGCTTTCCAAAAATCTATCCGTGGTAGCGACGTCAATGCCGCTTTACATTATTTAGCACGATTAATTGAAGCTGGAGATTTACCTACAATAGTTCGACGATTACTTGTAATTAGCTATGAGGATATAGGCTTAGCCTCACCTAATGCTGGTCAGAGAACACTTGCTGCTATTGAATCAGCAGAACGTCTAGGTTTACCAGAAGCTAGAATTCCACTAAGCCAAGCAGTAATCGAACTATGCTTATCACCTAAGTCAAATTCAGCAATGAGTGCCATTGATAGTGCATTGTCCGATATTAGAAACGGTCATGTGGGCCAAATTCCAAACCATTTAAAAGATGGACATTATCAAGGTGCTAAAGATCTAGGCCGATCTATTGGTTACAAATATCCACACCAATATGTTAATGGCTATGTTTCACAGCAATATTTACCTGATAAACTAAAAAACAAAATTTATTATGAACCAAAAACGACATCTAAAAGTGAACAACAACTCAAAGAAATATATAACAACTTACTTAAACAAAGGCCGTAAAAATAAGATTAAATCGATTACCTTTGATATTTTAGCTATAATCAAATCAAAACTGACTAGTACACGAGGCATATTCTACTATGCTTGCGAACTAGTCAGTTTTAGTTTTATGGTGTGGTTACACTTGCCTTACGTTGAAAATTATCCCTTTCAAAAATTAATTATTGCCCTTTGTCTTTAATGCGACGAACTGGAATATCTTTTAATACGTCATTCACCACATAACTTGCACAAATTAATCCAACAACACTTGGCACAAAGGCATTTGAAGAAGGTGGCATTTGTCCTTTTCGATTGATAGCATTTTTATCTCCAACTATATCTTTTACATCTTCTCTTATGACAATTGGGCTTTCATCTGAAAATACAACTGGAATCCCTTTACGAATTCCTAGTTTTTTCAATTTTTGACGAATAATTTTGGCCATTGGATCGGTATGTGTTTTAGAGATATCTGAAATTGTAAAACGTGTTGGATCTGTTTTATTTGCAGCACCCATACTGGAAATCACTTTAATCCCTCGGTCAAGACACTCTTTCATTAAGTGTACTTTGTACATTATTGTATCACTTGCATCTACAAAATAATCTATATCGTAATTATCGAAAATTTCTTCATATGTCTCTTCTGTATAAAACATATGTAAAGGCGTGACTTTACAATCTGGATTAATTAATTTAATACGTTCTTCCATCAAAGAAACTTTACTTTGTCCTACCGTTGTAGTTAAAGCGTGTAATTGTCTGTTTACATTTGTAATATCAACATCATCTTTATCTATTAATATAATATGACCAATATTCGTTCTTGCTAATGCTTCAGCAGCAAATGAACCAACACCTCCAACACCAAGTATGACAACAGTTTGTTGCTTCAATAAATCTAAACCTTGTTGTCCAATCGCTAGTTCATTTCTTGAAAATTGATGTTTCATTATTTTACCTCTTTCACTGATTTATACATAATTACATAGTAACTTAAAATTTTATGTTTAGCATTATTGCTTTGATTATTTTCCCAAAATTCAACGAGGAAACAATTATTAAACGCTATTAAACCCAACTAATTCTTTATTAAAAACTTAAAGAAAAGCATAAAAATACGCAAGACAAAGTCTTGCGTATCGATAGAGTCCGTATTGCCGTAGTTATAATAGCTTGATCATTCGGCCTGTTATATACAGGTGGGTGCCCTGTTTCTTGTTTTGTACGTCCTTCATATAAGGCGTGTACGCTGCAAGAAAACCCATTGGGCTCCCTTGATCAAAGAGTGTTAGGCCCAAATTAAAAAGCAAACTTACGAACAACTCAGATGACTATCTTATGATGTTATATTACCACATAATTAAAATTAATGAAATTATAACAAACCAAAGTTTATTGATTTTTTAAAATTTAGTGACGAATTCGCAAAGAAAGTTCTTCTAATTGTTTATCAGAAACTTCACCAGGCGCATTCGTTAATAAACATGTAGCAGATGCTGTTTTAGGGAATGCAATTGTATCTCTCAAGTTTGTTCTATTAGTCAATAACATGACTAATCGGTCTAATCCTAATGCAATACCGCCATGAGGTGGTGCACCATATTTAAATGCATCTAGTAAGAAGCCGAATTGTTCCTGTGCTTGTTCTTTAGTAAATCCAAGAACTTCGAACATTTTTTCTTGTAACTCACCGTCATGAATTCTGATTGAACCGCCACCTAATTCATAACCATTTAATACTATGTCATAAGCATTTGCCTCAGCTTCTTCTGGCGCAGTGCCAAGCTTAGCAATATCGGCTTCTTTTGGAGATGTAAATGGATGATGTGCTGCAACGTAACGTTTCGCATCTTCATCATATTCTAATAATGGCCAATCTGTCACCCATAAGAAGTTTAATTTTGTTTCATCGATTAAACCTAATTCTTTAGCTAATTTGACACGTAATGCACCTAAACTTTGTGCAACGACATTTGGTTTGTCTGCAACAAACATTACTAAGTCACCAGCTTCAGCACCAGTTAATGTAAGTAATGTTTCAACATTTTCTGCTTCAAAGAAACGTCCAATTGGACCTGTCAAACCATCTTCCACAACTTTAACCCATGCTAATCCTTTAGCACCATAGATGTTTACAAATTCTGTTAAAGCATCCATATCTTTACGTGTATATTGTTCAGCTGCACCTTTAGCGACAATTGCTTTAATTTCACCATCATTTTCAACAGTATCTTTAAATACTTTAAAGTCCATATCACGTCCTAATTGAGAAACGTCAATTAATTCCATTTCAAAACGCGTATCTGGTTTATCAGAACCATAGCGACGCATCGCTTCTTTATATGTCATGCGTGGGAAAGCGCCATTAATTTCAACGCCTTTAACTTCTTTAACAACTTTTTTAAGCATTTCTTCACCCATTTGCATCACATCTTCTTGATCTACAAAACTCATTTCAATATCGACTTGTGTGAATTCAGGTTGACGATCTGCACGTAAATCTTCGTCACGGAAGCATTTTACGATTTGGTAGTATTTGTCAAATCCACTAATCATCAATAATTGCTTAAATAATTGTGGCGATTGTGGTAATGCATAAAATTCACCATCATGGACACGAGATGGTACTAAATAGTCACGTGCACCCTCAGGTGTTGACTTCGTTAGTACTGGTGTTTCGATGTCAAAGAACCCTTCATCATCCAAATATCGACGAATAGAACGAGTAATTTGATGTCTCATTTTAAATGTTTGCGCTAACTCTTGACGACGTAAATCTAAATAACGGTATTTTAATCGAATATTTTCATCAACGTTAACATTTTCTTCATTTATAGAAAATGGTGGTGTCTCAGATTTATTAATCACTTTAATATTTGTAACTTGTACTTCAACTTGGCCAGTTTTAATTTTAGGGTTAACTGTTTCAGGGTCACGCTTCGTAACTGTACCTTGAACTTCTACAACATATTCAGAACGTACTGTTTCAGCAATTTTCAATGCCTCTTCTGAAAATGCAGGATTAAACACGACTTGTACAATTCCTTCTCTATCTCTTAAATCAACGAAAATCAATCCACCAAGGTCACGACGATTGTTAACCCATCCTTTTAATGTAATTTCTTGTCCTAAAAATGCTTCAGTAACTAATCCACAATAAGTTGTTCTCTTACTCATATTTTAACGCCCTCTCTACTTCTTAAAATATTCGACTAATGCGTCTAATTCAATTGTTTCAGATTCACCAGTTGTCATATTTTTAACATCGATTTTATTATTTTCTAATTCTTGATCACCAATAACGATTGTAAACTTGGCACCTAAACGGTCTGCTTGTTTCATTTGTCCTTTAATTTTACGCTGTAAGTAGTCTTTATCTGCTTTAATACCATTATGTCTCAAATGATTTAATAACTTCACAGCATATCGATCTGCTTGATCACCCATTGTAACAATGAATAAATCTAAGTTTTCTTCAATATCTAATTCGATACCTTCTTCTTCAAGTGCAAGCAATAATCGTTCTATACTTAACGCAAAACCAATACCTGTTTCGCTTGGACCATCTAGCAATTCTAATAAACCATTATAACGGCCACCACCACAAAGAGTTGTAATGGCACCATCATAGTTTGGGTTATCCATCATTAATTCAAATGCTGTATGTGTATAATAATCCAATCCACGAACTAAGTTAGGATCTTCAATATATGGAATACCTAAATCATCTAAATAAGCTTTTACTTGTTCATAATATGCCTTAGATTCCTCATTTAAGAAATCAGTGATTCTAGGTGCAGTCTTAATCGCTTCTTTATCACGGTCTACTTTACAATCCAAAATTCGCATCGGATTTGTATGCAAACGTGATTGACAATCTGAACAAAATTCATGAATTACTGGTTCAAAGTGTTTCACTAACGCTTCGTTATATTCTTTTCGAGACGCAATATCCCCTACACTATTAATAACAAGCTTTAAATGTTTTAATCCAAATGATTGATAAATATGCATAACCATAGCTAATACTTCTGCATCTACGCTAGGATTTTCAGCACCAATAGCTTCTACACCAAATTGTTTAAATTGACGATAGCGCCCTTTTTGCTTACGTTCATATCTAAACATCGGTCCATTGTAATAAAGTTTAATTGGTTGGTTTGGATTACCTTGCATTTTATGTTCAATATATGAACGCACAACTGCAGCTGTTCCCTCAGGTCTTAATGTAATACTTCTGTCGCCTTTATCTTTAAATGTATACATTTCTTTTTGTACGACATCGGTTGAATCACCAACACCTCTTGCAAAAAGATCTGTACTTTCAAAAATTGGTGTTCTTATTTCTTTATAATTATAAAATGTCATTAATTCATCTAATTGATTTTCAATGTAACGCCATTTCTTTGAATCTTCAGGTAAAATATCCTGCGTCCCTCTAGGTATTTTAATCATTTTGACATCTCCCTCGGCAAACTATTTTATTTAATTACCTTTTTAAAACTAAAACTATATACGACCACTTAACTTTGCACGATAAATCATAATTTTAAAAGCAAAAGAAAAAGCCCTTGCACAGCCTGAAACTGCACAAGGGACGAATATCCGTGTTGCCACCCTCATTGGTTTAAAAAACATGCCTAATTGTAATCATCATTACTTTTTATAAGCGTGCATTTAATAAACCCACTCAAAACGTTTAACGTACGTTTAACGGCTTTACTTTTCATAAAGCACCTCTTCTTGTGTTCAATGTATATAAACTACTCAGCATAATCTTTCAGTCTATGGATTATATTCCTACACAATCTTAATTAGATTGCTACCTATTTCATTTACCATTTCAAGAATACAAACGGTTTTAGTTATAAAATTCAATATCAATGATAACTACTTTCACATATTTTTGCAAGCCCTACGCAGAAAAATAAATTTCAAGGCCATCAACAATTGCTTGTTCTAAAATTTGTCTATGTAATTGATCTTTAATCATCGTTTCATCAGTTGGGTTACTAATATAACCTAATTCTAATAAAACAGCAGGAACTTTTGTTTGTCTTAACACTTGATAATTTTCTTGTCTTGAACCGCGATTAGAAAGTAGACCTTTCTTCTGAATCGTAGCGTCTAACGTATCTGCTAAAGCTCTTTGATTATCATGATACCAATAAACTGTCATTCCATTTGCATTAGATGATTCTAATGCATCATTATGTATACTCAAATAGGCATCGCCTTTGATATCACGATTTTCTAGTGAAACATATGTATCGTCTGTTCTTGTCATCTTAACAGTTGCGCCTTCTTTTTCTAAAGTGCGCTGCAATTCTTTTGCTGTTTTCAACGTATAATCTTTTTCTAAGCTTTTATATTTAGTATAGCTTGAAGCACCCTGGTCACTACCTCCATGACCAGGATCAAGCACTATTGTTTTACCTTGCAAAGGATTTTTCTCCTTTGTATTATCCGCGACAATATCTAAATTTGTGTGCCATCCAGCTATCCAACCTTTTTCATTACTGGATGTATCTTCAACTTCAATCCATTTACCTACTTTACCAATCTTTTTAAAATGGTCACCTTTCTCAACTTTGTAAATGACTGGATACGCAGCGTTTGGACCTGTACGTAATTCAGCATTTTCAGTTATCGTAATGTTCCCACTATCTTCACTATTGCTATTCAGCAATAAAAATAAAAAGATGATAAATAAGACAAAGGCAATCACTACTATTAGAGTACGTTTATTTTTAAGACCCTTTTTAGATAACCATGCCTCTATTTTTTTCATTGAATTTTGCCGTCCTGACTTTCATAAATAATAGTGACTGGACCATCATTATTTATGTTAACATTCATGTGTGTTCCAAATTCACCTGTTTTCACAGTAAGACCATACGCTCGTAGCGCATCATTAAAATACTCATATATTTTTACTGCTTGATCAGGATTTTTAGAATTTGAGAAACCTGGACGGTTACCTTTTTTTACATCTGCATAGAGAGTAAATTGTGAAACTGATAGTATTTCACCATTCATTTGTTGGATATTAAAGTTTAATTTATTATTGTCATCTTCAAATAATCTTGCATTAGCAATTTTCTTTGCAATTACATCTGCATCTTGCTCTGTAGAGTCCTGACCGATACCGACTAATAAACAATATCCTTTTTTGATTTGATTATTTAATGTATCATTCGTCACCGATGCTTCTTTAACTCTTTGTACAACTACTTTCATATTTTGCACCTCTAGTTCCAAACTCTTGTTACTGTATAAACATCACCAAGTTGTTTGATCTTTTCTACCACACGATAAACATCATTCACGTTTTTCACCATGACACTAATATTTATTATTGCATTTTTATCAATATCTGAACGTCCTGAAACTTTAATTAAATTGCCGGCTGTCGAGCTAACAGCTTGTAGTACTTCATTCAACAAGCCATTTCGGTCATACGCAGTTACCTCTAAATCAACCTGGTATTTTTGAGTTGCGTCTTTTGATTTTACCCATTCAACATTAATTAGTCGTTCAGTTTCGTTCTTAATATTTGGGCAATCAGTGCGATGTACTTTAATACCGTGACCTTTGGTGATATAACCTACAATATCATCACCTGGTATAGGATTACAACATTTTGACAACTTGATAAGCACATTTTCTAAACCTTCTACATAGACACCACTATCAGTAATGATGTTGTCTTTAATAGGCAATGATTTCGTAACTTCTTGTGCTTCATTTAAAGCACGTTGTTTATCTAAAATACGTTGTCTCTCAGTTAATTTATTAACAATCTGCAAGGATGTCACGCCGCCAAATCCTACAGCTGCGAATAAATCATCTTCATTTGCAAAGTTATATTTTTCATTAACAACCTGAATATTTTTCTCTGTCAAAATATCTTCGACTCTAAATCCTTGCTCTTTTATTTCAGCTTCAACCATCATTCGGCCTTTTTCAATATTAGATGAACGATCTTGTTTTTTGAAGAAACTTTTAATTTTACCTTTGGCACTAGACGATTTAACAATTTTCAACCAATCACGACTTGGTCCATATGAATGTTTACTAGTACGTATTTCAACAATATCGCCTGTTTGTAAAACATAGTCAATTGGTACAATTTTGCCATTCACCTTGGCACCAATCATCTTATTACCTACTTCACTGTGAATCGCATAAGCAAAATCAATCGGCACAGCACCATATGGCAACTCAATAACATCACTCGCTGGGGTAAATGCGTATACTTTGTCACTCTGTAAGTCATATTTTAAGGTTTCCATAAATTCTTGAGCGTCAGACGATGTATGATCCGCTTCAGCTAATTCTTTTAACCAATTTAACTTATTTTGATAAGTTTGATCTTTTTCACTTACTTTTTTACCTTCTTTGTAAGCCCAGTGTGCTGCAACACCATGTTCAGCAATTTCGTGCATATCAAACGTTCGTATTTGGATTTCGAGCGGGTCTCCATTTGGACCTACTACTGTAGTATGCAATGACTGATACAAATTTTGTTTAGGCATTGCAATATAATCTTTAAAACGTCCTGGCATCGGTTTCCATAACGTATGCACCAACCCAAGTATCGCATAACAATCATTAATAGAATTGACAATAACACGTATCGCCAACAAATCAAAAATTTGATCAAATTGCTTTTTCTGCTTCATCATTTTCCGATAAATACTGTAAATATGTTTAGGTCTACCATTTATATCGCCTTCAATATTCATTCGGTCCATTTCAGTACGTATTCTATCAATAGCTGTTTCGATATACGCTTCACGTTCACTACGTTTCTTCTTCATTAAATTGACTATTCTAAAATATTGTACATTATCAATATAACGAAGAGCCGTATCTTCTAGTTCCCATTTGATTGTATTAATACCAAGACGATGTGCTAAAGGTGCATAAATTTCTAATGTTTCTCGAGAAATTCTAATTTGTTTTTCGCGCGGCATGGCTTTCAAGGTACGCATATTATGTAATCTGTCTGCTAATTTCACCAAAATTACGCGTACATCTTTGGCAATCGCAATAAATAACTTGCGATGATTTTCAGCTTGCTGTTCTTCTTTTGAGCGGTATTTTACTTTTTTAAGCTTCGTCACACCATCAACAATTCGAGCAACTTCTTCATTGAACATTTCTTTTACATCTTCAAATGTATACGGTGTATCTTCAATTACATCATGCAAAAAACCTGCGACAATCGTTGGTCCGTCTAATCGCATTTCTGTTAAAATACCTGCAACTTGTATAGGATGCATAATGTATGGTAATCCGTTTTTTCGGAACTGACCTTTATGTGCTTCATAAGCAATATGATAGCTTTTTAAAACATACTCATATTCATCTGCTGACAAATATGATTTTGCTTTGTGAAGAACTTCGTCTGCACTATATGGATATTCGTTGTTCATTATATGATACACCCCATTCATATTTATTACTTCGCCTTAAACAATGATTTAGGTACTCTTGTTGAATAGTATTTGTCCCACACCAATCATACGTCCGTCGACGATAAATATTTATCCTGTCGTCATTAATCGTAATATTAATTTTACTTGAGCGAGTTTAATTTGTATACTATTCCTACTTTTAAAACTTTTACAAAAATTCGACCTAAATCTACTGTTTCATTTTTTAAATATTAGTTCTATGATACTACAATTTATGAAATAAATAAACGATGTTATTAAGGTATAATGCTCAATCATCTAACATTTTCAGTAAATAAAAAATCCTAACATCTCAGTTAAGAAAACTTAAACAACTTTTTTAATTAAGTCATTCGTTCTTATACATTTGATGAAGGATTTCATTTGATAAAATTATATTATTTTTTATTCGTCGTAAGAGATTAAACTCATAACATCGTAATCTTTAATTTTTTCAATACCATTTAAATATTTCAATTCAATTATAAATGCAATACCTACTACGATACCGCCTAATTTTTCGACTAATTTTATTGCTGCTTCAATCGTACCACCAGTAGCTAATAAATCATCTGTAATTAACACACGTTGACCTGGTTTAATTGCATCTTTGTGCATTGTTAAAACATTTGTACCATATTCTAGGTCATACTCATAACGAATGACTTCACGAGGTAATTTCCCTTCTTTTCTAACAGGTGCAAAGCCAATCCCCATTGAATAAGCTACAGGACAGCCAATGATAAAGCCACGCGCTTCAGGTCCTACAACGATATCAACATCTCTGTCTTTTGCGTATTCTACAATTTTATTTGTTGCATAGCCATATGCTTCACCATTATCCATAATTGTAGTAATATCCTTGAAACTAACACCTGGTTTCGGCCAATCTTGAACTTCTGATACGTATTGCTTTAAATCCATTAATATTTCCTCCTAAATTGCTCACGACAATTGTGACTTTATCCAATTTTTTATTTCTGAAAAATCTTGATATAATAATTGCTTTTCAACATCCATACGTTGTTGTCTTAATTGATACACTTTGCTGGAATCAATCGATCTTTTATCAGGTTGTTGATTGATTCGAATTAAACCATCTTCTTGTGTTACAAAATTTAAGTCTAAGAAAACTTTCAACATGAATTTAAGTGTATCTGGTTTCACACTTAAATGTTGACACAATAACATACCCTCTTTCTGGATATTTGTTTCTTGTTTAGTTATTAATGCTTTATAACACTTTTTAAAAACATCCATATTAGGTATACCATCGAAGTAAATCGAATGATTATGTTGCAAAACTATATAAAGTTGAGAAAATTGCAGTTGTTGCAGGGAATTAGACAAATCTTCCATCGACGTAGGTAAATCTCTTAATACTACTTTATCAGTTTGTTGTTTAATTTCTTCACCATAATAATATTCATTCGCATTTACTTTATCACTTTTAGGATGAATAAGCACGACAATATTTTCATCATTTTCTGTAAAAGGTAAACTTTTTCGTTTACTTCTATAATCTAATATTTGCTGTTCATTCATCGCAATATCTTGAATAATTAATTGCGGTGATTGATTACCATTCCATTCGTTGATTTGAACAGATCCTAATATATTAATTGGCTGTTCATCTTGCAACTCAGGTTCTAAGTGTCCATTTTGCCAAAATAGTGCGGCGATATTACTTTCACCAAGCGTCAATTTTAGATGATTTTTTTGTTGACCTATCGCCTTAACTGAAGAAACTGATAAATCATCCATTTCAAAAATAGGTCTAGAAAAATCTGTTCCGAAGGGTCTTAAACGATTCATATCACGAATATTTTTAATCGTTATATCATTTTCTGTTAATAATACATCTACCGGCTTTACGGGATCTAACGAAGTTGTTTTAGATAATTCTTTCATCCATTTATTTAAACCTTCAGCTAACGATTCTATATTATCAATATCCATCGTCATACCTGCTGCCATATGATGGCCGCCAAATTTAGCGATTAACTCTTGGTGTGCTGATAGTATTTCAAACATCGACACTTGATCAATTGATCTGGCGGAACCTTTTGCATGATTTTGCTCCCTATCAATATTTAAAATTAATGTTGGCAAAGCAAATGTTTCGACAATTTTCGAAGCAACAATACCTAAGACACCTTCATGCCAATTTTCTTTTGCTAAAAGTAAAAATAAATCTCCATTTTTAACTTTCATTTCTGCCATTGCCATTGCTTCTTCTGTGATAGTTGCTACAATATCTTTTCTTTCACGGTTAAAATGTTCAACTTGTTCTGCTAAAAATGCAGCTTCTTCTTCGTCGTCAGTCATCAACAATTCGCAAGCTAATGATGCGTCATCTAAACGACCTACAGCATTAAGTCTAGGTCCAATAATAAAACCAATTGTTTCTTCATCAATATTGTCATTGTATCCCGCTTCTTTTAGCAATGCTTTAACAGAGGTCGGACATTGATCATTTAAGACTTTTAATCCTTGTTTCACTAATGATCGATTTTCATCAGTTAAGGATACTAAATCCGCAATGGTACCTATCGCAACTAATGCTTTAAAATAATCAGGTACATTTTCAATCAATGCTTGTGCTAATTTGTACGCAACACCTGCACCACACAATTGTTGGAACGGATAATTAAACGATGGATGCATTGGATGTACGATTGCATATGCTTCTGGTAATGTACTACCAATTTCATGATGATCAGTTACAATGACATCAACTCCTAAATCTTGAACCATCTTAATTTCATTATGACCTTGTATGCCATTATCAACAGTTATGATTAATGTTATGCCTTCATCATGAGCATTTCTAAATGCTAGTTCGTTTGGTCCATATCCTTCGGTAAAGCGGTTAGGAATATGCCATCCTACTTGTGCACCTAAAAGTTGTAATGTTGTCACTAAAATTGTAGTTGAGGTAACACCGTCGGCATCGTAATCACCATAAACTAGGATTTTCTCATCATTCGCTATTGCTCTTTTAATTCTTTCAATAGTCTTAGTCATATCGCTCAATTGCAGTGAATCATGATTGATATCTGTATCTGAAATGATGGATTCAATTGCTTGTTCATCAATAATCGATTTACTTTCTAATATTTTTTTTACGATTGGCGTTAACTTTAATTTTGATGTTAATTCATCACTTATGTATTCAGTTGGTTTATTTAATTTCCACTTATACTTCGGTTTAATCATATATATTTACGCCTCATTTCCAAAAGACATTATATCTAAAATTACTTTAAATAAAAAGCACTTATCTAAATAATCAAGACTTTAATTATACCATTTTTTAAAAATGAATGCGGGAACTTATTTATATATATTTTGTTAAATTTAAACAAAGTAAAAAGCGGTATGTGAACTCTTTATTGTTTCACATACCGCTTAATTCATTTTAAACTAAAATCTTTTCATCGTTCGATTTCTTTTCTTTATATACAACTAATTTCTGTTTCGGCGATTTTTTCAACTGACGTTTTTTCATCATTCCCCATAGCGGAACGGCAATGAAGATTGAAGAGAATACACCAGAAATCAATCCGATAAATAATGCTAAAGTAAAGTTGAATATCGTAGGAGCACCGAAGAATAGTATAGCAACTACTACTACAATAACTGTTAATACTGTATTAATTGAACGTGTCATTGTCTGTCTAATTGATCTATTAACGATATCATCAATTTGTTCTGTTGTCGTAATCACTTTAACCTTTTGTAAGTTTTCACGTACACGGTCAAACGTTACGATTGTATCATTAATTGAATAACCGACAATTGTTAATACAGCGGCGATAAATGTTAAATCTACTTCAATTCTAAATAAACTGAAAATCGCTACTATAATAAATACATCATGTAATAATGCCAATACAGATGAAAGACCCATGCGCCATTCAAATCGTAATGATACATAGATGATGATACCTATCGATGCATAGATTAATGCAAGCATTGCATTTTTTGCTAATTCCTGTCCAATAATTGGTGATACAGTGTTAATTTGAGGTGTGTCACCGAATTTCGATTTAATATTATCACTCAATTTATTATCTTGAGCACGCGTTAAATCGTCTTTAAATTGAACAGTTGCTACTTTATTATCTTTACCATTGATTTGAATTTGATCTGCTTTAAGTCCACTATCTTTTACAACTTGCTCAACCTTTTGTTGAGTAATTGCTTGTTTAGATTGGAAATCTACACGTGTACCACTTGAGAAATCAATTCCTAGGTTTAACTTGAAGATATAAAGAATAACTAAACCGACAACTACAATTAAAATACTTACTCCAATTAATGGCTTAGCTAATTTAACAAAATTCCATTTCTCGAATGAAGTTTTAAGGTCATGAACATCTACACCTTCATTAATATCATGTCGTTTATTCTTTTTAACACCAAATAACCAAAATTGATTTTTGAATATATTTGATGAAACAAGTAATGATAATAAGAATCTTGATAAGAACACGGCTGTAACAAAGATCATTAGAATACCTAATAATAACATTGTCGCGAAACCTTTAACTGAACTTTCACCGAAGAAGAATAATACTGCTGCGGCGATAACTGTTGTTAAGTTAGAATCAAAAATTGTTAAGAACGAACTTTTGTTTGCTTTAGAAAATGCTTGCTTTATCGTTCTACCTATTCGAAGTTCATCCTTTATACGCTCATACATGATAATATTGGCATCTACAGCCATACCTACACCTAATACCAACGCCGCTAATCCTGGTAATGTTAGAACCCCGGAAATGAAATTAAATGCTACTAACGTTAGATAGATATAAGTTGTCAATGCAATAATCGCTACTAAACCAGGTAATCGGTAGAATCCAAGCATGAATAAATAAATTAATGCTACACCAATAAACGATGCAAACACAGTTTTATCTAATGCATCTTGACCAAATTGGGCACCTACTGAGTTTGAATAAATTTCTTTCAAGTCAACTGGTAAAGAACCTGCATTTAACAATTCGGCGATTTGTTTTGCTTTTTTAACGCCTTCTTGTCCTTTAAATCCACCAGAGATTTCTACGCTATCAGAATTGATTGGTTGATCAACACTTGCTGCAGAAATAAATTTAGGGTTTTTCTTTTGTGCTTCTTTTTTATAGCTGTCACCTTTTTTGAAATCTAACCAAACAACCATGACATTATCACGTTTCTTAGAGATTTCTTCCGTTACTTTTTTAAATTTGTTTTTGTCTTTTACTTTAAAAGTAACTGTAGGCTGGTTTGTTTCCTGTTTGAATTCTTGTTTGGCAGATCCCTGTTTAATATCAGAACCGCTTAATTTTACTTTATCTTCTGCATCGCGAATTGTTAAATTAGCTTGAGAAGATAAAATTTTACGTGCTTCATTCTGGTCTGTTACACCAGCAAGTTGAACTCTAATTCTATTAGGTTCTTCAACTTGAATTTTAGGTTCGGAAACACCTAAAACGTTAACACGATTTTCTAATGTTTGCGCTGTTGATTGTAAGGCTTTTTTATCTATTTTGTCGCCTTTATTTAAAGGGTCGACTTGATAAAGCACCTCAAATCCACCTTGCAAATCAAGTCCTAAATTGACATTCTTTATAACACTTTTATAAGTTGCAGCCATTCCGGCAAACAACAATACGACTAAAAGCAAGAACGCAATTATTCTACTACTTTTCTTCACATGAACACCTCATTATTTACGTATGTATTTAGAATACTTGAATACTATTTTATAACGCAAGTTAAATCTTTCTTACAAAATTTATTAGCCTTATACATATTAACATACTAGAGCAGGGAGTAAAAATAGTCATAGATATATTTAATTTAAATTTAACAATTATTATGTATCACAATTTCTTTTTTTGGAATAAAAATAAGCTATTCTACATACTACTTATAACTTAAAAAGGATGAAACGCTATTCGTTTCATCCTTTTTAATACCACTTCTTGTTATGAAGGGTCAACTTGTTTAATAGCAGGTTTTTCGAAAGTTAATTCAGTACCATGACCATTAACTGTAATAACAACAGTTGTTTCATCTACTGCTTTAACAGTACCTTTAATACCACCAATAGTTGTAATTCTTTGACCAGATTGAATGTTATTAATCAACTCACGATGCTGTTTCGCACGTTTTTGTTGTGGTCTGATCATCAAGAAATACATAACCGCAAAAATTACGACTATATATATTAGTAATGAAAATTGCATTTTATACGCTCCTCTTGCTTAAAAGTTTTTTGGGTTCTCAACATTTAATCCATATTGCTCGAAGAATTCTTCTTTGAAATCTAAAAGACGATCTTCTCGAATGGCTTGTCTTATATCTTCCATTAATTTTAGCAGAAAATGTAAATTATGAATAGTAGTAAGACGAATACCAAAAGTTTCCTCTGCCTTGATTAAATGACGTATATACGCTCTTGAGTAGTTTTGACATGTATAACAGTCACAATTCTCATCTAACGGTCTTAAATCATCTGCAAATTTTGCATTTTTAATAACCAAACGACCTTGCGATGTCATACAAGTACCATTTCTGGCAATACGTGTCGGTAAGACACAATCAAACATATCCATGCCGCGAATACTACATTCGATTAACGCATCTGGAGATCCTACACCCATTAAATATCTTGGTTTATCTTTAGGCATAAACTGCTCTGTATGTTCAACCATTTTATACATAACCGGTTTAGGTTCACCAACTGACAAACCGCCGATTGCATAACCAGGAAAATCTAATTCTACTAAATCCTTTGCACTTTGTTCTCTTAAATCTTCATATTCGCCACCTTGTATAATGCCGAACAATGCTTGATCTTCAGGTCTTTGGTGTGCATCTAGACATCTTTTCGCCCAACGTGTTGTACGTTCAATAGATTTTTTTACATAATCATATTCAGCAGGCATCGGTGGACATTCATCAAATGCCATCATAATATCAGAACCTAAATCATTTTGAATTTGCATTGATTTCTCAGGACTCAAAAATAATTTAGACCCATTAGTATGATGTCTAAATTCCACGCCTTCTTCTGTAATTTTACGTAAATTACTTAAACTAAACACTTGGAAACCGCCTGAATCTGTTAGAATCGGACCATCCCAATTCATGAATTTATGTAATCCCCCAGCGTGTTTGATAATATCATTTCCGGGTTGTAACCACAAATGATATGTGTTGCCCAAAATGATTTTTGCTTCAATTTGTCTTAACTCTTCTGGACTCATTGTTTTAACGGTTGCTTTAGTACCAACTGGCATAAACATAGGTGTTTCAAATGAACCGTGTGGTGTGTGCACGATACCTAAACGCGCACCTGATTGTTTACAAGTCTTAATGTGTTCGTATGTTACTGCAGGCATATTCAAAATCCTCACATTCTTTTTATATAATTAACATTGCATCGCCAAAACTAAAGAATCTATATTCTAAATTTACTGCCGTTTTATAAGCATTCAGAACATTTTCACGAGTACTAAACGCTGATACTAGCATAACTAATGTTGATTTTGGTAAATGAAAATTAGTAATCTGGCCATCAATTGCTTTAAAATCAAATCCTGGATAAATAAATATATTAGTCCAGCCACTCGTTTCAACAAATTTATCATGATCGCGTCGAATTGTTTCAAGTGTACGTGTTGAAGTTGTACCAACTGATATAATGCGATATCCTTTGGACTTAGTATCATTTAATAAATCAGCTGTTTCTTGTGTCATTTGATAATATTCACTATGCATTTCGTGGTCATTCACATCGTCGACGCTCACCGGTCTAAACGTACCTAATCCAACATGTAATGTAACAAATGCGATATTAACACCTTTATTTTTAATTTCAGTTAATAACTCATCAGTAAAATGTAATCCTGCTGTTGGTGCTGCCGCTGAACCACTTTCTTTAGCGTAAACTGTTTGATAACGATCTGGATCATCTAAACGTTCTTTGATGTATGGTGGCAGTGGCATTTCCCCTAATTCATCTAATCTTTCTTGTAAAATACCTTCATAATGTAAACGCATGATGCGTCCACCTTGATCCATTTCTTTTATGCATTCAGCTATAATTTTGCCATTACCAAAATTCAATTTATTACCAACTTTAATACGCTTAGCTGGTTTCAGTAAGACTTCCCAATCATTACCTTCAATTTGAGTTAACATTAACATTTCAACTTTTGCACCAGTTTCTTCTTTTAAACCAAAAAGTCTAGCTGGCATTACTCGCGTATCGTTAAGCACTAATGTATCACCAGGTTTAAAATACTCAATGATATCTTTGAAATGTAAATGTTTCATTTCACCAGTTTCTCTATCCATGACTAATAAACGACTATGATCACGATCTTTTAAAGGCGTTTGAGCAATTAATGATTCTGGTAAGTCATAGTCAAATTCTTCAATATTCACGTTATTCTCTCTCCTCATTCGACTTTGCAAAATGTTCATAAGCTAATGGTGTTGCTTTTCTGCCACGTGGCGTACGTTCTAAAAAGCCTTTCTGAATAAGAAATGGCTCATAAACGTCCTCAATTGTAATACGTTCTTCGCCAATTGTTACGGCAATCGTATCTAAACCAACAGGTCCACCATTATACTGCTTAATAATACAGTTCATCATTTTATGATCAATGTAATCTAGTCCGTGTTGATCAACTTGAAGTAAACCTAATGCATGCTTTGTTGTTTCAATGTATATTTGTTCATCTTCATTCACTTGCTGGAAGTCTCTTACCCGTTTCAATAGTCGATTTGCTACTCTTGGAGTCCCTCTAGAACGTTTAGCAAGTTCAATAGCACTTTCTTCATCAATACCTGTGCCTAAAACCTCAGCTGTTCTAATAATGATTTCTTTTAAATCTGATTCATTATAATATTCTAATCTTAAGTGCACACCAAATCGATCCCTTAGTGGACCTGTTAAGCTACCAGCTCGCGTTGTTGCACCTACCAAAGTGAATGGAGGTAAGTCGATTCGGATACTTCTAGCCTCATCGCCTTTACCAATGATAATATCTAAAAAGAAATCTTCCATTGCAGGGTATAACACTTCTTCAACAACACTACTCAGTCTGTGTATTTCATCAATAAACAAAACATCTCCAGGTTGAAGCCCTGATAAAATTGCAGCCAAATCACCAGGTCTTTCTAATGAAGGCCCTGATACTGTACGTATATTAACTTCCATTTCATTGGCAATGATATTAGATAATGTTGTCTTACCTAATCCAGGGGGGCCAAAAAGCAATACATGATCTAATGGTTCATGACGAAGTTTAGCCGCTTTAATAAATACTTCTAAATTACTTTTTATTGAATTTTGACCAATATATTGTCGTAATCTCGTAGGTCTAAGCGACAATTCGAAATCAGTTTCTTCACTATGCATTGATTGATCAACCATACGCTCATTCATGACAACACTTCCCCTATTAATCTATTTAAAATTAAGATACAACTAATTGAAGACCTGCCTTAACAGCTTCATCAACTGAGTCATATTTATTTTTATTTAACGTTTTCTCAACTTTTGCAAGCTCTCGTTTAGAATAACCTAATGCTTCTAACGCTAACATTGCTTCTTGCACGAATTGATCTTGCACCGTCGATGTAGCGTCTACTTGTAATAATGAATCGCTATCTTCTTCAGTGATTTTCACTTTACCTTTTAAATCTAAGACAATCTGTCTTGCCGTTTTCTTACCAATTCCTGGGAATTTAGTTAAATACGTATCATTTTCATTTTCAATGGCACGTTTTACTTCATTAGGCGTACTTGTCGCTAAAATAGCTAAAGCTGATTTCGGACCAATACCAGTAACTTTAATTAAACTCAAGAACATATCTTTCTCTTCTTCACTACTAAATCCATACAATAATTGTGCATCTTCACGAACAATTAAAGATGTATGAATTAAAACTTCATGATCTAGATGCTTTTGAAAACGATAAGAATTTGGTGTTTGAATTTCATAACCAACACCAGCAGTTTCAACAACTACGTGTGTAGGATATAAATGTGTTAACTTACCTTTGACATACGCGTACATTATAGGCACATCCTTACATACTCATACTAATTAATTCTACTTTTGATACATAATCTAAATTTCTCAAAGCGCCAATAATATCTTCTACTGAAGTTTCTTTAGATTTAGCATTCAGTGATAATGTTATTGTTGCTTTTTCTTCCATTGGAATACTTTGATGAATCGTTAATACAGATAGTTCTAACTTTGATATAACATCTAGTACACGTGCCAACATACCCACAATATCAGTTACATATAAAATTAATGTAAATTCTCGATGGTCAAGCATTTTATCGTCTACTGGAAATATCGTTTCTCTATATTTATAAAAAGCACTTCTAGATAGATCAAACTGTTTAACGGCATCATAAATGGACAATGTTGGATCACTTTTTAAGGCATCTTTAATCTTCAATGTTTTAACCACGGATTCAGGCAAGACATCTTCTCTAATTAAATAAAACTTTTTATAATCTTTATTGTCCATCATGTTACGCTCCTATTCAACGAATTCAAATTCTCCGCCAAGAATTCTAACGATATCACCATTTTTACAACCACGTTCCCTAAGCGCATCATCAATACCCATCGAACGCATTTGACGAGCAAATCGACGTACTGCTGGATCACTGTTAAAGTCAGTCATTTTAAACATTCTTTCAATAGCATTACCACTTACCACATAAGCACCATCATCATCTCTTGAAATTGTAAATTTATCTTGTGACGGTGTATGTTTATATAATACTCGGTTAATGCCAACCGACTCCTCTTCTTCAACTGTGAAGTCAACATCTTTATATTCTTCTAATTTATCTGCTATTGCATATAATAATTGATCAATATTATCACGCGTTATTGTTGAAACTGGAATAACTGGCACATCTTCGCCAATTTCTTCTTTAAATAAGATTAAATTATCTTGTGATTCAGGTAAATCCATCTTGTTAGCTACTACGATTTGAGGTCTATCTTCTAAACGTTGCTCGTACGCGGCTAATTCTTGATTAATGACTTTATAATCTTCAATAGGTTCTCTACCTTCAGAACCACTCATATCAATCATGTGAACAATAACTTTTGTTCTCTCTACATGTCTTAAAAATTGATGTCCTAATCCAACGCCATCAGATGCACCTTCAATTAAACCTGGTAAATCTGCCATAACAAAACTTCGTTGATCAGGTGTTGAAACAACACCTAGATTTGGTTTAATCGTTGTAAAATGATATACCCCAATTTTAGGCTTAGCTTTTGAAACGATAGATAATAAAGTCGATTTACCCACACTAGGGAAGCCTACTAATCCTACATCAGCTAATAATTTCAATTCTAAAGATACATCTAATTCCTCACCTGGTTCACCTTTTTCACTGAAGTCAGGTGCAGGGTTTCTAGGTGTTGCAAAACGTGAATTACCTCGGCCACCTCGACCGCCCTTCGCTACTACAGCTCTTTGACCATCTTCAACAAGATCAGCTAACACTTCGTCTGTTTCAACATTTTTAATAATTGTACCAGGTGGAACTTTTAATACTAAATCTTCCGCATTTTTACCATGCATATTACTACTTTGGCCATTTTCACCTTTGCTTGCTTTAAAATGACGTTGATACCTAAAATCTAATAACGTTCTTAAACCTTCATCCACTTCAAATACGACTGAAGCACCTTTACCACCGTCACCGCCAGCTGGTCCACCAAATGGTACATATTTTTCTCTTCTGTATGCGGTAATACCATTACCACCATCACCGGCTTTAAGAGATATTTTGACTTGATCGACAAACATATATCTCACCTCTTTTACATATAATTTTCATTTTCCCAATAATTATAGCATATTAGAGCCCCTTATATATTGTAAATAATTAGGGGCTCTTATGCAGTTGCTTTTAAGTTTACTTTACTCAAATTGCTTATATTTCCGAGTACCAAATATGATACTTTTTTTACTTTTTATACTGCAACTGTATTCCTTTGTCCCCTTATATATTGTAAATAATTAGGGGCTCTTATGCAGTTGCTTTTAAGTTTACTTTACTCAAATTGCTGATATTTCCAAGTACCAAATATGATACTTTTTTGCTTTTTATACTGCAACTGTATTCCTTTATCCCCTTATATATTGTAAATAATTAGGGGCTCTTATGCAGTTGCTTTTAAGTTTACTTTACTCAAATTGCTGATATTTCCAAGTACCAAATATGATACTTTTTTGCTTTTTATACTGCAACTGTATTCCTTTATCCCCTTATATATTGTAAATAATTAGGGGCTCTTATGCAGTTGCTTTTAAGTTTACTTTACTCAAATTGCTGATATTTCTCAGAACCAATAGTGGTACAGTTTATTCTTTAAACGCTGCAACTGTAATCCTTTTAGCCCCTTATAGTTTAGCGATTAGGGGCTCTTATGCAGTTGCACATTTAGTATAACGTCTAAAATTCCCATTTTTTAATAACAAAATGAAAATAATAATGAAAAACGTTTTATAAAAAGTAAAAAACACCAGAAGATTCACTTCTGGTGTTAACTAGACAAAATTATTCAGCTACTGCATATACAGAAACTTGTTTTTTGTCGCGACCTTTACGTTCGAATTTAACAACGCCGTCGATTTTAGCGAATAATGTATCATCGCCACCACGACCTACATTTTCACCAGGGTAAATTTTAGTACCACGTTGGCGATATAAAATTGAACCACCTGTTACGAATTGACCGTCAGCACGTTTAGCACCTAAGCGTTTTGATTCAGAGTCACGTCCGTTTTTTGTAGAACTTACCCCTTTTTTAGATGCGAAGAATTGTAAGTTTAATTTTAACATCGGAATGCACCTCACTTATAATTTAATCTAATATTCTCATTATATTCTTCTTCAATAGTTTGTAAAGACACAAGCATTGTTTGAAGAATTAGTTGCGCTTCATCGTTATTTGTATCAACGCTTCTTATATGAAAATGACCACCATTGTCGTCATAATTGATATCTGGTCTCTCAGATGTCAATCCTATAATCGCATTAACACTACCAAACAATACAGCTGAAGCTCCAGCACAAACGATATCATGACCATGTTCACCATGGTCAGCATGGCCATCCATAATAACGTCTGTTACTTTGCCTTCATCATTAACTGTAATATCAACAGTAATCATAATAATTACGCGTTGATTTTATCGATTGTTAATTTAGTGTATGGTTGACGATGGCCTTTTTTACGTTTTGAATTTTTACGACGTTTGTATGTGAATACAGTGATTTTTTTACCGCGACCTTGTTTATTAACAGTAGCAGTAACTGTTGCACCTTCAACTGTTGGCGCTCCAACTTTAACTGAATCTCCACCTACAAATAATACTTTATCAAATGTAAAAGTATCTCCTTCGTTTACGTCTAATTTTTCAACGAAGATTTCTTGACCTTCTTCTACTTTGATTTGTTTTCCACCTGTTTCAATAATAGCAAACATACTTTGCACCTCCTGTATAATAAGTCACGCCATACATAGGTGACATTTCGTTATTGAGTCAAGCGTTTGCACTCTACGTTGTTTCGGTCGCAACTCGAGTCATTTATAAAGATAAACTCTTCTCGTTTCTTCCTTCAACGCCTTGATTGACAATCGCTTTCTTCATTAAAAATGTTCTTGAACCTATATTTGAGCGGTTGTATGTAGCTACTTATAACTACTCAACTATTGCATCTTACCATTGACGGCGTTTCATGTCAATGTCATTGTTTGTTTTTTTAAGGAACTTTATAATCAACGGATAAAGCATGATTAACAGTACAAAATTCATAATTAATGTTGGCAATAATCTAAAGACTACAAAATGAATAATATCAAATTGAATGAATCCTAACATACCGTATATTAATGCCACATAGACTTCTAATAATAAGGTGCTGGCTAATATAATAATGAATAACATCGAATGATCTTTGTAAAAAATTTTAAAGAATCGATCTATAAGTGCTAAAAACAATATATAGCCAAATAAGTACACTCCATAAATACTACCAAAGTATACATCAGTCATTACGCCTAAAAATATGCTGAGCAATAATGATACGCCAAAGCCGCGATACACTACCATCATTAAAATATACATAAATGTAAGGTGTGGTACAAACACAAGTTCAAACTTACCTATGTGCATTGGAATAAGAAGCCCAATTGCAGTATCTATATAAAATAGTAAAATACCTATCAAAAAATAATACAGTGTACGCATTATTTATCCCTGCTTTCATCATCAGGAATTGTTTTAGGATCTCTTTTTGCAACATAAACATGGCTCAAATCTGTTAAGTCTGCACCAGTCTTAACCCTAACTTCTTTAGCTAAGCCGTATTGATCATTTTGAACCTTAGTCACTTCTCCTATATATAAATTACTTGGTAGTTGATCAGCTAATCCACTTGTAACGACTTTATCACCTTTTGAGATATTATCTCTATTATTAATATCACTAATAACAAGTTCTGAGTTCTTTTCATCATAACGATCAATTAAGCCAAATATATTTTTAGAACCGTGTTGTATATTTACAGATAATTTACCCGCACGTGTATTAGTTGAGATTAAATCAACTTGTGAAGAAAATTTATTAACTTTAGTAACTCTTCCAACAAAACCTTGTGATGTCATCACAGCCATATTTGAAGTTATACCTGATTTAGATCCCTTATCAATTACAATTGTATTCATCCACTGATCCGGATTTCTTGCTAAAACCGTAGTAGAAATAGGATCAAATTTTGAAATATCTTTTAAATCAAGCTCTTTTTTTAATTTTTCATTTTCCGCTTCTAATTGTTGGTTCTTAGATTCTAACTGGCTAATCTTATTTTTAGATTCTTTAGAATCTCCTTTTTTAAAAAAGTCCCCAATCGTACCAGCAACAAAATTAACTGGATAACTCACAACTCGTTGTCCAAAAGACACAGAATCACCTATATATTGTTCAGGAGGTGATTGAGATTGTGAACGTATGGACAGCCCAATTAATGCAATAAAAACGATAATTGCACATAAAACAACAATTAATTTGTTATTTTTAAAAAACTTAAGCACCCAGAACACCTCTATTATGTCAAAATATTGTATATCCTTTTCTATTTTATATTACTCCCATTATGAAATAAAGCACTAACTACGAATTACTTTGAAAATGAACAACTCCGTAAAATATTTGTGGCATTTTAAAAACAAAAAACTACTAGCAAACATTCCAGTCACTAGTAGTTTAAATAATCGATTTAAATTTTAAAATTATCTGTTTGTATCGTTCGAGGATTCACTGTTCGAATTCTGAAGTTGTCTCCAACGTGCGAATAAGTTCTGGGCCTTTTGTTGTTCATTAGCTTGTTTCTGTTTTGATTGTTCTGCCATTTGAACTACACCAACCTTTTAAATTTATTCTAGTGGCAGGATAACTAAAATATATTTCTTATGCAATAATTTCCTATTGATAAGCATTTTCAGGTTTTAGTTGTAAATTTTGCCCTAATTCATTTAAGTCTTGTTGCATTTCAAATTCAGTATTGTAAACACGCATTGACTCATCTCCAAATTTATAAAGAATAAATTCGTCTCCTCTTTGACCTATAATATATTGATCATTATAAGCCATGCGATTCATTCCAGACACAGCCATAAACTCTTGTTTATCTATCATTTTAAATACATTTTTAATTTGGCTTAATGGTACATTCTTTATTAAATCATTTTCTTTTAATGAATATTTCTCACCACTTACATAAACATGTTGGGCATCATTAGTGGGTTGCGTAACTTGATTCGTTTGATCATTATCGTGATTTACAGGATTCCAATCTTGTTCTTTTAAAAAAGGTGCGTATTTCAAGGCGATATAAACAATTATCACAATTGCTATTACTGCTATAATGTTTTTAATCATACTAAATATCAATCTCATAGTTCGCCTCCAATGTCTTCATCTAATTATATATTTTATTATGTATATTTTCCTCAGTCTTCAGCCTTAATCATGATATATCTTAGGACTGATGCACGTTCATTTAAAATAGCTTATAATTTTGTTATGATTTAAAAGCGTATGAGGAGGTTTGTAGCATTGAGTATACTAACAATTATTTTAATAGCACTATTAGTCATCCTCCTTTTTAGAGTTGGACTTTCTATTTTGCGATTTTTAATTTATGTCGGACTTGTTTTATTATGTATTTACTTAGGATATCAAGGTTTAATATGGTTGCTCGATTTTTTTCAAATAAATAGTGGGTTTTTACCACACTTTCAATTTAACAATTAAATTTATTCTGCATAACAAAACTCCTAATGTACTAGTTTAGAATTTTTTAACTAGTTCCACATTAGGAGTTTTAATTTGTTTTCAAACACGGATACTACTTGATGAACAGATTACTATTACTTACGCCCAAATGCGTTAGATAAAAATCGTATCAGCGCGTAGCTACCACTTAGTAAAAGGCCCCAAACGATTCCAGTAAAAATTGAGCCTATTGCTACACTTAATAAAGGAAAAGCTTGTTTCGTAACGATCACACCTGCTAACGCCGTTACTAAAATACCTACCGTAGATAAAGCTAATGTTATTAATAGATTGCGCTTTGTTACAGGTTCATTTTTAATATTTAACTGCATGGTATAAACCATAGGCACGAGAACCCCGATAATAATAAATAGAGTCACTATTTTTCCTCCAATGAAAGTACTTCGTAGGTATTATACACAAGATACGTCATTAATTCTATCAACTTCAATCATTTTCATCAAAGTAACCCGCTTCTACAAGACTCGTAAATCTATTATCACCGATTATAATATGATCCAATAAATCTATCCCTAAAATCAAACCACACTCCTTCAACCTCATTGTTGTTATGATATCTTCTTGTGAGGGCGTTACATCACCGGATGGATGATTATGAACTGCGATGATTGCATTGGCATTTTCTCTCACCGCAATACTAAAAATTTCGCGTGGATGTACAATTGAACTATTTAATGTACCTTTAAAAACACAGCTTTCTTTAATCACTACATTTTTTGAATTTAACAATAAAATGACAAAATGTTCTTGTGTTAAATCTTTCATTGTTGGAATCATATAATCAGCAACATCACTTGGTTGCGTTATTTTTATACGATTATTTTCAGCTCTTCTCCCCATCCTTTCCCCTAACTCAAATGCTGCTTTTAATGTAATTGCTTTTTGTAATCCAATCCCTTTAACTTGTATCAAATCGTAAATTGAAGATTTTTTCAATTCATTCAGATTCGAAGCAGATTTAAGCAGTTCATTACTAATGTCTATACTCGAGAATCCTTTTCTTCCGGTGTTAATTAATATAGCTAATAATTCTGTATTCGAAAGACTTTTTGCACCATGGCTTAACAAACGTTCTCTTGGCATTTCTGAAGTTACCATTTCTTTAATTTTCAAAAATATACGCCTCCTAAAAATTGATGGATATCATTATAAAAAAGTGAATTGATAAAAAAGGAAATAAATATAAATGGAACAAGGGGTAATAGTTTTATCGGCTTAAATATCATGGTAATTAAAGCAACTAAACCAGCAATGACAAATGTAAATAAAATGACATAAATAGTGAATTGGAGAGGGAAAAACAAAGAAAGTGCAGATATTAGTAAAACGTCACCATAACCAATATATGCCCGAAATAAAAAGTAGAATATATGCGTGGTCATACTAATAATGATAAAAGCTACTGGATAAATAATACTTAACGAGAGAGAAACAATACAATAAATTATAATTAAGCGACAATCTAACATTAAAGACGTGATATCGGTCATAGTAAAAATAAGCAGAAAAACATATGTAGTTATAAATAGCGTAGCATTTACGTATGTGAAATCATACTTAATAAAGACGATAGGGATTAAAGCAAAGGTTTCCCCTAAGAAATGTGTTAGGGAAATACGCTTACGACAGTTTCGACATCGCCCTTTTAATAATAAAAAACTAATAATCGGCATTAATTCATACCATTTGAGTGATGAATTACAATAATCACATTTCGATCTTCTATGTAAATAATCAAATGACGTTTCTTCTATAGATATAAATTGATATAGAAAACTAAAGATACAACTGCAACTATAAGATAACAATACTACCAAATGACAACCTCCTTACGTAAAGTATAGTTAGTCATTACCAAAATGTAAATATACACCATTTTCCAAGAATTGCCCCTCTTTTTCATTTAAATTTTTCAATATTGCTAAGCATAATTGATGGATACTTTAATAACCCATTTCTGCTCGTCAAAATTAATAATGGCAAGAAATTGAACCTTATAAACACATACGATTTAGAGCATAAAAAATAACCATGAAGCTACCTATTAATTAAATAGATTCTTCACGGCTATTTTAGTTTTAGTTTTATAATGCTTCGAAGTCTAATTTTGATTTAACTTCACTTATGAAGTACAGACTACCGGTAATTACTAATGTATCACCTTGATAATTTTTTATAAATTCAACGTAGTCATCTACTAATTGTATTTCATCATTTTCAATACTACCTACAATTTCTTCTTTGCGTAACGCTTTCGGAAAATCAAATTCAGTTGCATAAAACGTATGCGCAATTAAACTTAAATGTTTGACCATCTCGTTAATCGGTTTTCCGTTTATTGCTGAGAACAAAATATCTACTTTTTCTTTATCATGGTACTGTTTAATTGTATCAATTAGAGCATCTATACTCTCTGAATTATGTGCGCCATCCAAAATGATTAAAGGTTTGTCATGCACCTGCTCAATACGTCCAGTCCAACGAACTGATTCAATACCGTCTATCATCTTATTGAAATCTAATTCAATTAATCCTTGTTCATTTAATTCAATAAGAGCTGTTATGGCTAATGCAGCATTTTGTTTCTGATGTTCACCTAACATACTTAAAATGATTGTTTCTAATTCATAATCTTTATAACGGTAAGTAAATTCATCATTTTGCGATACAACAACAATTTCTCTATCTAATTCAATTGGCTTTGCATGTTGTTCAATTGCGCGTTCACGAACATACTTTAATGCATCTTCATTTTTAACAGCATATATCACTGGAACGTTAGGCTTTATAATCGCGCCTTTATCCCTAGCAATATCTAGATAAGTACCACCTAAAATATCTGTATGGTCTAGACCGATACTAGTTAAGATTGATAAAATCGGTGTAAAGACATTTGTCGAATCGTTCTTTATACCCAATCCAGCCTCAACAATGACAAAATCAACAGGATGTATTTCACCAAAATATAAAAACATCATCGCTGTGATTATTTCGAATTCAGTTGCAACACCTAAATCTGTTTCACGTTCCATCATTTCACTAACTGGTTTAATACGTGATACTAATTCTACAATAGCGTCATTTGATATTGGCACACCATTTAGACTAATTCGTTCATTAAATGTTTCAATAAACGGCGACGTAAATGTACCTACTTCATAACCATTTTCAACTAAAGCTGTTCTAAGGTAAGCAACTGTAGAGCCTTTACCATTTGTGCCACCTACATGAATACCCTTAATGTTATTTTGAGGATTATTAAATTGTGCTAGCATCCATTCCATACGTTTAACACCTGGTTTGATGCCAAATTTAGTTCTTTCGTGTATCCAATACAAGCTCTCTAGGTAATTCATTGTTACTAACTCCTATGCTTTTAATTGTTCAATTCTTGCCTTCACACCATCATATTTTTCTTGATAATCTTGTTTTTTACGTTTTTCTTCATTTATAACCTTTTCAGGCGCTTTACTTACAAAGTTTTCATTAGAGAGCTTTTTATCTACTCTATCTAATTCGCTTTGAAGTTTAGCTAATTCTTTTTCCAAACGGCTGATTTCCTTATCCATATCAATTAGCCCTTCTAATGGTAATACCACTTTACCTGCAATTACAACTGATGTCATTGCTTTCTCAGGAATTTCCACGTCAGTGCTAATATTTAACGTACTAGGATTACAGAATTTGATTAAATAATCTTTGTTTTGTGATAAAGTTGTTTCGATTTCTTTATCTTTAGCTTGAATTAAAATAGGTATTTCTTTAGACAATGGCGTATTTACTTCTACACGTGATTGTCTTACAGATTTAATGATTTCAACAAGTTGTTGCATTGTTTGTTTACTTTCTTCAAAAATCAATGATTCACGCACTTCTGGCCATGAAGCTTTAACAATTGTGTCACCTTCATGTGGTAAACTTTGCCATATTTTCTCTGTTACAAATGGCATGAATGGATGTAGCATTCTCATAATATTGTCTAAAGTATAACTCAATACTGAACGTGTAATTTGTTTTTGTTCTTCATCATTACCATTCATTGGAATTTTACTCATTTCAATGTACCAATCACAGAAATCATCCCAAATGAAATTATATAATGCACGTCCAACTTCGCCAAATTCATATTTGTCACTTAGATCAGTAACTGTTGCAATCGTTTCATTTAAACGTGTTAGAATCCATTTATCTGCTAATGATAAGTTACCACTTAAATCGATATCTTCAACTTTAAAGTCTTCACCGATATTCATTAAACTGAAACGTGCCCCATTCCAGATTTTATTGATAAAGTTCCATACTGACTCAACTTTTTCAGTTGAGTATCTTAAATCATGTCCTGGAGATGAACCCGTTGCTAAGAAGTAACGCAAGCTATCAGCACCGTATTCGTCAATAACATCCATTGGATCCACACCATTACCTAATGATTTACTCATCTTACGCCCGTCTTCAGCACGAACTAAGCCGTGTAATAACACATCATTAAATGGACGACGATCTGTAAATTCTAAGCCTTGGAATATCATGCGTGCTACCCAGAAAAAGATAATATCGTAACCTGTAACTAAGGCATTTGTTGGGTAGTATCGTTTAAAGTCTTCACTTTCTAAATCAGGCCAACCTAACGTAGAGAAAGGCCATAAAGCACTTGAGAACCACGTATCTAATACATCTTCATCTTGTTGCCAATTTTCAATATCAGTTGGCGCTTCTTCTCCAACATATATTTCGCCTGTTTCTTTATGATACCAAGCTGGAATTTGATGACCCCACCATAATTGTCTTGAAATCGTCCAATCTCTAATATTTTCCATCCATTGGTTAAATGTATGTTCGAAACGTTGTGGATAAAAATCAATACGATCATCTGTTTTTTGGTTATCTAATGAACGTTTCGCTAAGTCTTCCATGCGCACAAACCATTGCGTTGATAAATATGGTTCAACAACAGCGCCAGATCGTTCTGAATGACCTACAGAATGAACATGATCTTCAATCTTGATAACTAAATCTTGTTCTTTTAAATCTTCAACTAGCTGTTTACGACAATCAAAACGGTCCATACCTTCGTATTTACCAGCTTTGTCGTTCATTTTACCATTTTCATCCATAACGATAATATTTTCTAATTGATGTCTTTGACCAATTTCAAAATCATTAGGGTCATGTGCTGGTGTCACTTTCATAGCACCAGAACCGAAGTCTATATCAACATACTCATCTGCTAAAATAGGCAGTTCGCGTCCTACGATTGGTAATATAACAGTTTTACCGATTACATCTTTGTATCGTTCGTCATTAGGGTTAACAACAATCGCTGTATCACCTAACATCGTTTCTGGTCTTGTTGTTGCAATTTCAATAAAACCTTCACCATCAGCGTAAGGATATTTAAAATGATAAAACGCACCTTGAACATCTTCATGTATTACTTCAATATCAGATAAAGCTGTACGTGCTTTAGGATCCCAATTTATAATACGTTCGCCACGATAAATAATTCCTTTATTGTACAGATCAACAAAAACTTTTTTAACTGCTTTACTTAAACCTTCATCTAAAGTAAAACGTTCTCTACTATAATCTAAACCTAGACCTAATTTAGCCCATTGCGCACGAATAAATGACGCATACTCTTCTTTCCAATCCCATGCCTGTTCTAAAAACTTTTCACGACCAAGATCATATCTAGTTATTCCTTGTTCTTTTAATTTAGCTTCTACCTTTGCCTGTGTTGCAATACCAGCATGATCCATACCTGGTAAGTATAACGTATCGTATCCTTGCATACGTTTCATACGTGTAATGATATCTTGTAAAGTTGTATCCCATGCATGTCCTAAATGTAATTTACCAGTTACATTTGGTGGCGGGATAACAATTGTATATGTTTCTTTTGATTTATCTTCTGACGGTTTAAAATAACCATTCTTTACCCATTCTTCATAACGTCCCGCTTCAACTTCACGAGGATCATATTTTGGTTTCATTTCCATTTGCTATACCTCCTAAAAAAAATAAAAAATATCCATCCTATATACAAATAGGACGGATATTCCGTGGTACCACCTATATTCAAGAAGGATGATTAATATCAAATTCACTCTTTTAACATAATTGGAATAATCATACCAATACTATCATCGTGAAATTTGAAATGCTTCATCTCTTCAAGCACTCTAGATTATGATTAACGCTCAAACACGTCTTAGCCTACTATATAATCACGTTCAGCTAAGATACTCTGTGGGCTACCTTCAGTAAAAATCATTTACATACTCACACCAAATCATATGCTCTCTTTAAAATAATTTGAACTTACTCTTCCCAAATCCTATATTAAACTCTTAACTTATAGTATAATGATTGACAAAATAAGTCAATGTATAGGTGGGAATAAAATGAATGAATGCGCATTTGGAACTAAAGATCCAGTCTATTTAGACTATCATGATCATGTATGGGGACAACCGCTCTATGATAGCAAGGCATTGTTTAAACTTTTAGCATTAGAATCACAACATGCTGGGCTATCTTGGTTAACTATTTTAAAAAAGAAAGAAGCCTATGAAGAAGCATTTTATGATTTCGAACCAGAAAAGGTAGCACAAATGACCGCTCATGATATCGACCGCTTAATGACTTTTCCAAATATCGTTCATCATCGTAAAAAATTAGAAGCAATTGTTAATCAAGCTCAAGGGTATTTAAAAATTGAACAAGCTTATGGTAGTTTTAGTAAATTTTTATGGTCTTATGTAAATGGTAAGCCTAAAGATTTACAGTATGAACATGCTTCTGATCGTATCACAGTTGATGATACTGCAACACAACTATCTAAAGATTTAAAACAATACGGGTTTAAATTTTTAGGTCCAGTAACAGTATTTTCGTTTTTAGAAGCAGCCGGTTTATATGATGCACATTTAAAAGATTGTCCATCAAAACCTAAACACAATTAATTTGCTATAGCATCATAAAGCAAACGAGACATCATCTATTTTTAACTAATAGACTGTCTCGTTTTTTAATGTAGAAATTGATTCAAATCACAAGTTAAAGTTCCATGTTAATGCACTGCTAATATTAGATATCTTAATCTAAAAATAGATGTACAACCTTTGCTTAAACCTTAATAATGAATTCTATCCTAAGCATAATTTAACTTAAATGGATGATAGTTTCTAATCTTCACGCTTATTCGAACGATATTTTAAAAAGTAATTAATTCCTGGTGCAATAATAAATAGGATGAAAAAGATTCGGAAAATATGATAACTCGTAATCATAGCAACATCGGCACCAGTAGCTAATGCAACTAAAACTATCTGATTAACCCCTCCTGGTGCTGCACCAAGAAACAATTCATTTATAGGATTATTATCAAAGAAATGTATGACATAAACCATGATTAGCGCACCAATTATCAACATAATATTTTGAATTGTAATTGCGATTGCTAGTCTACCTTTTAAATCTGACAATAAATGCGCAATTTGAACTCCAATTCTAATCATATATATTAGTTGTGCCATGTTCAACAACCAATGATCTAGTGTAAATGTTAAACCTGTAGAAAAATTCCAAACAATTAATACAATGAGTGGTGCTAATAATTGAAATGTTGGAAACTTTATTTTAGACATAATTAGATAAACTATAAAGATAGCTATCGCTAAAATAACTATTTGCCCTATGTTTAATACTTGTGATAAAGGCAAGACTTTTGTTAACTTACCATTCGCATGCATGTTACCATCATGAAAAAAATATGAAATGAACGGTACTAAAACAACAACAAATATAATTCGTGATGTTTGCGTTAAGCTAACTACTAACAAATTAGCACGTTTGTCTTGTTCAGCCATGACCAGCATTTGTGTTAGTGCTCCTGGTATAACACTTAAAATAGCTGTTTCTGTATTAATACGTGCAATTTTTTTGAAAATAAATGCCATTACTAATGCAATTAATAATATCGAAATAGATACAACAATAATCGAAAGCCAATTGTCTTTAATATCCATAACGACATTTTTCGTAAACGTTGATCCGATTTGCACCCCTAATAGTACAATCCCTAATTCACTAAGTAAGAATGGCCATTTAATATCAAGTTTGAAAACTTTCACACAAATGATTGATGCGATAATAGGACCAAACATAAATGGGAGTAATACGTGCGATGAATACAATATAATACTAATAAAAAATGATAAAACGAACACAATGAAATTATTTCTATATATCATTGTCATGTTTTCCACTTCTTTCAATAAAAAATAAAATGACTAAATTGCTGCTTGAGCTTCACGTTTGTTAAGATAACAATATCCGCTAGCAGTTTTGACTACAAAGCATATATGGACTTTCACTATCAAGTCGCCGCCCATGCCTGATATACATTTAAAAAGAGCCTGAACAAAGTTCAGGCTCTCAATTTGTCCGTATATTTATTTTACAATACGACTTAAAGCCGTATCAAATGCTTGAATCGTTTTTTCAATATCTTCTTTCGTGTGTGCCGTAGATAAGAATGTACCTTCAAATTGAGATGGTGGTAAAAATACACCTTCTTTTGCCATTTCACGATACATTTCTGCAAATAATTTCAAATCACTTTTATTCGCTTGTTCAAAATTAGTTACAGGTCCTTCATTTAAGAAATAACCAATCATTGAACCTGCTCTATTTACAGTTATTGGTACATTGTGTTTAGCAAATACACGCTTTAAACCGTCTTCAAGTATATCGCCTAACATATTAAAATACTCATATGTCTCTGGCGTTAATTGACTTAACGTTTCATAACCACTTGTCATTGCAAGAGGATTCCCTGATAACGTACCCGCTTGATAGATATTTCCTAATGGTGCTATATGATCCATGATTTCTTTTTTACCACCAAAAGCACCTACTGGTAGTCCTCCACCGATAACTTTTCCTAAGCAAGTTAAATCTGGTGTCACACCAAAGTGACCTTGTGCACAATGATAACCGACTCTGAAACCAGTCATTACTTCATCGAAAATTAGCAATGCGCCGTATTCTGTCGTAATATCTCTTAATCCCTGTAAAAAACCTTCAATCGGCGGTACGACACCCATATTACCAGCAACAGGTTCTACGATTACACCAGCAATATCATCTCCAAATTTTTCGAAAGCGATTTTAAGTGCATCTAAATCATTGTATGGAACTGTAATTGTATTTTTAGCAATACCTTCAGGCACACCAGGAGAATCCGGCAATCCTAATGTTGCCACCCCAGACCCAGCTTTGATTAATAACGAATCACTATGACCATGATAGCAACCTTCAAATTTCACAATTTTATTTCTGCCAGTATAACCACGTGCTAATCTTAAAGTATCCAATGTAGCTTCTGTACCAGATGACACCATACGCACTTTTTCTATTGAAGGTACTCGGTCAATTACGAGCTGCGCCAATTTATTTTCAAGTAATGTTGATGCACCAAAACTTGTACCTTTATCAATTGCTTCATGTAAATGACTAATAACTTGAGGGTCTCTATGTCCTAAAATAAGCGGCCCCCAACTTAGTACATAGTCGATATACTCGTTACCATCGATATCATAAATTTTTGAGCCTTTACCGTGGTCCATAAAAATTGCTGGTGTATCTACTGATTTAAATGCGCGTACTGGACTATTTACACCACCTGGCATTAAAGTTTCAGCAACCTTCATTGCTTCTTCTGACTTCGTATATCTCATAAAGTAAATTCCTCCTATAGTTTATGGAAAATCATACATATAAAACCTTATTTATCTAAATAGCGACAAATGTCCTTTGCAAAATAAGTAATAATCATATCAGCACCTGCACGTTTCATTGAAACCATTTGTTCCATAACGACACGTTCTTCATCTATCCAACCATTTTGTGCCGCTGCTTTAGTCATACTATATTCTCCACTCACATTATATGCAACAACTGGAACATTCGTATGATTTTTAACATCTCGAACTATGTCTAAATAACTTAGAGCAGGTTTAACAATCATCATGTCGCACCCTTCTTTAAGATCACTTTCTAATTCACGAAGTGCTTCCAAACGGTTAGCAGGGTCCATCTGATACGTTTTTCTATCACCAAATGATGGCGCTGAATCTGCTGCATCTCTAAAAGGTCCAAAGAAACTAGATGCATACTTGACACCATAACTCATTATTGGAATATTGTAATAGCCGGCTTCATCAAGTCCACGACGAATTTCAGCAACAAAACCATCCATCATATTACTTGGTGCAATAATATCAGCTCCAGCTTCCACTTGAGAAATTGCTGTTTTAACAAGTAGTGGTAATGATTTATCATTGTCAACGTCATGTGTATGGTCATCAATCACACCACAATGACCATGATCAGTATATTCACACAAACAAGTGTCTGCAACAATTAATAAGTCATCATACATTTTTTTAGCAATACGTGTTGCCTGTTGAATAACACCATCGTGAATGTATGCACCAGTACCTATATCATCTTTTGAGTTTGGAACACCAAAAAACATAATGGCACGTATACCTAAGTCATAAGCTTCTTTTAATTCACTTTCAAGTAAATTCAAACTGATTTGGTATACACCTGGCAATGACTTAATTTCTTTTTTCACATCGTCTTTTTCAACTACAAAAATTGGATATATTAAATCTTCTTTTCTTACATGATTCTCTCTAACCATATCTCTCATTGTCGCTGATGATCTCAATCTTCTATGTCTATCAAATTTCATTTTTAGCCCCTACTTTCTAAAATCTTTTCAATTAGTGATTCAAGTGTTTGAATTTCTGCAATTGTTACTGGTTGTTGATATGATTTAATGGTCCGTGCTGTTTGTTCTCCAATAGCAAAATACGACTTGAATTTTGGTACAAATCCTTCATTAAAATAATAACGTACTGCCGACGAACTTGAAAATGTTAATGCATCGATTTGTTGATGTTCTATCATTTCTTTAACATCCTGTATATTTTGTTTGTTAGGCACTGAAGTATATAAATCTATTTTAACAACTTCATTATCTTTAGATAACGCTGCTAATAATAATGGTCTCGCCAATTCACTCGAAGGCAAAAGTATTTTTTGGTTAGTTTGATTAAATGATTTTAAAAATCCTTCTTGAGAAAAGTCGTTTGGCATAAAATCAACTTGAATGCCAAGTGATTCACAATATTGCGCTGTCTTACTTCCTATCACAGCAATGTTATCAACATTAATTCTTTTTAGATATTTATAAAAGAATTTCACAGCATTTTTAGATGAAAAAATAAGCCAGTCATAGCGTTGATTTAACAAATGAATATCAAAATTTAGTGGCTTTATATCAATAAAGGGTTTGTGAATAATTGATACTAAATCACTTTGCATGTCATTTGTTTGTGTCATAACTACAACTGGCTTCATATTTAAACGTCACTCCATTATTTAATGTTGTTCATTTAAGCGTTTTATAATTTCATAAGCACCTTGCTCTTTTAATTTGTTACTCACTTTTTTGCCTAACTCAACCGGATCTGTTTCGTTCATTGTATATTCAAATCGTTCTTTACCATCTGGGGTCATAATTAAACCTGTAAATTCGATTTCTTTTTGATCTGAGATTGTAGCATATCCTGCGATTGGCACCTGACAACTACCATCCATTTCTGCTAAAAACGTTCGTTCAGCAGTCACACATTTTGCAACCTCATCATTATGTACTTTGCTTAATAATGTTAATAGTTCTTCATCGTCACTACGACATTCTATCCCTAAAGCACCTTGTCCGATTGCAGGTAACAATGTATCTCTATCAAGATAAGACGTTACGATATCATCTGACCAGCCCATTCGTCTTAAACCAGCTGCAGCTAAAATAATCGCATCATAATCTTCAGTTTGTAACTTTTCTAATCGTGTATCTATATTACCTCTAATCCATTTAATCTCTAAATTAGGATACTTAGATAATATTTGTGCACCACGACGTAATGAACTAGTACCAATAATACTGCCTTCTGGCAATTGGGATAGTGGTGTATGTGTTTTAGAAATATACGCATCAAAAGGTAATTCTCTATCAGGGATACAACCTAATGTTAAACCTTCCGGAATTACACTTGGTACGTCTTTAAGCGAGTGTATTGCCATATCGATATTTTTTTCAAAAAGTTCATGTTGTATTTCTTTAACAAATAAGCCTTTGCCTCCGACTTTAGATAATTGTTTATCTACTATACGATCGCCTTTCGTGACAATTTCTTTAATTTCAATTTCTAGATTTGGCTCGACAGCTTTTAATTTATCAATAAATTGCTGGCTTTGTGTTAAAGCTAATTTACTTCTTCTGGAGCCAACGACTAATTTACGCATGTTCAATTCCTCCTAGGAACGGATTGCTCTAGATTATTTTCTCAATTCACAAAATGTGTTGCAAAAAATAAATTAATCATATTTAAGCAAAATAAAATAATGTTATAGTATATTAAATACCTTGAATTCAACCATTTGTTGATTCTAAGTAAAATATAACTTCCATATAATACTGTAATAATTGAAGAGAGTATTACCTTCGGGTCAATGAATATACGTTCACCAACTGAAATTACACCCCACTGTGTACCTAAAATAATACTAAATATGAGAATTATCCACCCACTTAACGTTGAGTAAAACACAATTGATTCAAGTGTAGCAACGCTACCTATTCTAAAGTATTTTTGATCAAAACGCTTTTCCTTCAAATTACGGTATTGCATGATATACAGTAATGCATTGACAAAAGCTAAGGCAAAGAAGACATAACTTAACACAGCTAGACCAATATGGACTAACAGTAACTCGTCTACAACAGCAATTTTCTGAACCTTATTGGTATAATGTGTCGGTTGAAATGTATTCATCCCTAAAAGTGTTAACCCTATTAAATTCAAGAAAAACACAGAGAAATTCAAAACTTTGATAAGGTTAAGAATTAAAGAGATTGAAATAATCAGCCAACTTAAAGTATAGAATACATCTGAAATAGACCCTAATGGAATATGTCTAGTTTGTATAATAAAAATAGATAAAGAGATTGTTTGTAAAACCCAAACAATCCCCAATAAATATATGCCTAAACTTCTAATCTTATGACTTTTTTGGACAAAATCATAAAAATAGCAAATGATACTGATTAAGTATATTAATAATATAATTTCATTGAATCGAATAAACAGGTTTTCTTGCATATTATCACCATATTAATATGCTTATTCAAAACTAAAGATACGTCGCGCTGAAATTTCCTTGACCTTGCTTTCTTTTTGTTGCTTCGCTTGCTCATGAGGACATTCAGCTTCGATATCAAATATATTTTGAAATAGCTCTAATTTTTCATTACTTTTCTTATCACTACTTAATTCTTTGGCCTGTTTAATAGGATCTTTCAACATTTGATTGATGATACTTTTTGTATGTTTAGATATAATTTTACGTTCTCTTTCGCTTAAACCTGGCAATTTACGATCAATACTGTCCATCGTTTCTGCTTGAATTGCCATAGCTTTTTCACGTAAAGCTCTAATCACTGGAACAACACCCAACATACTAATCCACTCATTGTGTGCATGTATTTCTGCAGGAATTTGTTCCGAAATTGTTGCAGCCGCTAATTGTCGCTCACGTAAGTTTGCATCAACTAAACCTTTTAAGTCATCAACATCATAATTAAAGATGTTTGTGATGGCACTAATACCAGGTTCAATATCTCGAGGAACTGCAATATCAATCAATACTAGTGAATCTTGCTTTCTATTTTCTGCAATTCTTTCTATCATTTCATTTGTAATGATATAAGTTTGTGCACTCGTTGAACTAATCACAATATCTGCACTTTCAAGTAAATTTGGTAATGATGATAGTTCATCATATTTCACTTGATGCTTTGCTGCTAATTTCATAGCATTTTCAATTGTTCTATTTACTACTGTAATATCAGTAATTCCAGAACCAAGAAGATTTAATAGTGATAATTCACTCATTTCCCCTGCACCAATAATGATAGCTTGCTTACTTTTCAATTTGCCAAATACTTTTTTCGCCAACTCGACCGCAGCATAAGACACACTTACAGCATTATCAGCTATATCTGTTTCATTATGTGCTCTTTTTGCAAAAGTAATTGCCTGTTTAAATAGATGATTAAAAATTGTTCCTGTCGTACCTGTGCTTTGCGCTAAGAAAAATGCATCTCTTATTTGACCTAAAATTTGAGTTTCTCCAAGTACGATTGAATCTAAACCAGAAGTGACACGCAATAAATGTTCTACTGCTTCGTCCCCCACTTTTACTTCTGACATTGTTTTAATATCATCTACTTCAAATCCAAATGCACGAGCTAGAAATCGTTGAATATAGTAACGACCTGTGTGAATTTGATCAACAACAGCATATACTTCAGTTCGATTACATGTTGATAATATGACATTTTCTAAAATAGATTTAGTTTCATATAAATCTTCATGGGCAATTCGTAAGGCATCATCTCTAAAAGCAACTTGCTCTCTTAGTGCAACATCAGCTGTGCGATGATTTATACTAATTGCAATAAAATGCATTTGAAACGCCCCCATATATACTAACAATACAAATATTATAACATAATTTAAAATCCAATTAAGTACGATGCTTAAATAAATTATAATCTTTCTAATTTACTTTTGAGTTTTTGACAAAATGATGAACGTTGAAAAATGTTATCAATTGTGTACTAATTAAAAGTTTCGTGCTTACATTATTTTTAAAATTTTTGTATAAGTTTTGTCGTACAAAAACTATGAAATATACGGTTCAATTAAATTCCATATTTGTTGTTGTTTATTATTTTGAATTGATGAATAACTTACAATTGTATCGTCTGGATCCATATCTAATTGTGTCTTAATATTTTTAATATGCTTTTGAACTTTTCCTTTTGGAATTTTGTCTTCTTTAGTACATATAACTAAAGTAGGAATATCAAAATGTTTCAAATAATTGTACATTAAGATATCATCTTGTGTTGGATCATGTCTTAAATCAACTAATTGAATAACTAATTGCAAATTCTCTCTCTTAGTTATGTATTCCTCAATCATTTTCCCAAATTTTTCACGTTGTGTTTTACTTACTTTAGCATATCCATATCCTGGAACATCCACAAAAATAAGTTGTTCATCTATATTATAAAAATTTAACGTTTGCGTTTTGCCGGGTTGCTGTGATGTACGTGCCATATTTTTTCTACCAATCATACTATTGATAAATGTAGACTTACCTACATTAGATCGACCGCTCAGTGCAACTTCAGACAATTCTGTTTCTGGATATTGTTCTTCCTTTACTGCACTAATGATTAATTCTATATTATTAGGATTAACTTTCATTTTGTATCCTCACTTTTTTATATTCTCTTTCAACTCTACCATTATATAATATTTGAACCTTTCGGTATACATTATAAAAAAGCTCCAATCAAAGTTAAACTATTTGAGCGTCAACTTTGATTGGAGCTTTTCACTTTTATAACACATCAATGATTAAGCTGATGTTTTACTATTATTAATTAAATTACCTTCTGCGTCGTATAGTTCTGGTTCAGTTTCTTCATTAATTGTTTGTGCTGTAATAACTACCTTCGTTACATTTTCGTTAGAAGGCACATCAAACATAATATCGATTAACGATTCTTCTATGATTGAACGTAAACCACGCGCACCTGTTTTTCTTTCAATTGCTTTTTCACTAATGGCTGATAAAGCTTCTTCAGTGAACTCTAAATCCACATCATCTAATTCCAGCATTTTAGTATATTGTTTCACAAGTGCATTTTTAGGTTGCGTTAAGATGTTTTTCAACGCAGTTACATCTAATGTTTCTAAATTAGCTACAATTGGCACACGTCCGATAAATTCAGGAATCAAACCATAGGCTTGCAAATCTTCTGGGCGAATTTGTGCTAATAATGCTTGTTCGTCATATTTATCAGCTTCATTGCTTGAGAAACCAATAACTTTTTCACCAAGACGGCGCTTAATCACTTCTTCAATACCATCAAAGGCACCACCAAGAATAAATAAGATATTTGTCGTATCAATTTGAATCATTTCTTGGTTTGGATGTTTGCGTCCACCTTGTGGCGGAACACTTGCAGTCGTACCTTCTAAGATTTTAAGCAATGCTTGTTGAACACCTTCACCTGAAACGTCACGTGTTATAGATGTGTTTTCAGATTTACGTGCAATTTTATCAATTTCATCTACATAAATAATACCTTTTTCGGCTTTATCAATGTCAAAGTCAGCTGCTTGAATTAATCTCAACAAGATATTTTCAACATCATCGCCTACATAACCAGCTTCAGTTAAACTTGTCGCATCTGCAATTGCAAATGGTACATTCAACGTCTTGGCTAATGTTTGAGCTAATAATGTTTTACCACTACCTGTTGGCCCAATTAAGGCAATGTTACTTTTTTGTAATTCAACATCATCTTCTTTTGGTCCTAATTGTTGAATACGCTTATAGTGGTTATAAACAGCCACAGCTAAAGATTTTTTAGCTTTTTCTTGACCAATAACATATTCGTTTAAATGATCCATAATTTCTTTAGGAGTAGGTAATTCTGTAATCGCTTCAGAAGTGTTTTGAGCTAATTCTTCTTCGACGATTTCTGAGCATAATTCAATACACTCATTACAAATATATACACCACTTCCTGCTACAAGTTTTTTTACTTGATCTTGGTCTTTTCCGCAGAAAGAGCATTTCAAATTTTCTTCATCTTCATTGAATTTAAACATTCTTTTTACACCCCTATTCGTTAAAGACTATACTAGATTGGATATTACAATGCAACATATTAACATACAAACTTTTTGCTTAAAGAATAGTAGCAGATACATAAGCTATGCATCTGCTACTCATTTTTGTAATTTAATATTTAATGAAGATTAATCTTCTTTAGTTCCTTCAACGAACTTTGCGTTATCTCTTAATAAATCGATAACTTTTTGGATACGAACATCATTTTTAATGATATCAGTATTACCTAAAGTATTTTTGATATCTTCAACTGAGATATTAAATTGTTTACTCATTTTTTCTAATTCTTTATCGATATCTTCATCAGTAGCTTCGATTTTTTCAGCTTCAGCGATTGCAGTTAAAGTTAAGTTAGTTTTAACACGTTGTTCTGCATCGTCTTTCATTTGCTCTCTTAATTGAGATTCATCTTGACCTGAGATTTGGAAGTACGTTTGTAAATCTAAACCTTGTTGTTGAATTCTTTGTGCAAATTCAGACACCATACGATCTAATTCAGTATTAACCATTGCTTCAGGAATATCGATTGTTGTATTATCAGTAGCTTTAGTAATCGCTTCTTCTTTTTCAACATTTTCTGCATCTGTAGCTTTTTGTTCAGCTAAACGTTTACGTAAGTTTTCTTTGTACTCGTCTACTGTATTTGCTTCTGCATCTAATTCATTAGCAATTTCATCTGTTAATTCTGGAACTTCCTTGAATTTAATTTCGTTAACTTTTGTTTTGAAAGTTGCTTCTTTACCAGCTAATTCTTCAGCATGGTATTCTTCTGGGAATGTTACGACAACATCTTTTTCTTCGTCAACTTTCATACCTTCTAATTGCTCTTCGAAACCAGGAATGAATGAACCTGAACCGATTTCTAAATCGTAACCTTCAGCTTGTCCACCTTCGAATTCTTCTCCGTCAACTGAACCACTAAAGTCGATGTTAACTGTGTCGCCATTTTCAACAACACCATCTTCTTTAACTACCATTTCAGCTAAATGTCCTAAGCTGTGGTCAATTGCTTCTTGTAACTCATCATCAGATAATTCAGTTTCTTGTTTTTCAATTTCAAGACCTTTATAGTCTCCTAATTTAACTTCTGGCTCAACTGTAACTGTTGCTTCAAAAATGAAATCTTTACCTTTTTCAATTTGAGTAACACTTACTTCTGGTTGTGCAACTGGTTTAATATCAGTTTCGTCAATTGCTTCACCATAAGCATCTGGTAATAAAATGTCGATAGCATCTTGATATAATGCTTCTACACCAAAGCGTTGTTCGAAAATTGGACGTGGTACTTTACCTTTACGGAATCCAGGTACGTTAATTTGTTTAACCACTTTTTTGAATGCTTGATCTAACGCTTTGTTTACTTTTTCTGCAGGAACAGTAACAGTTAATAAACCTTCGTTACCTTCCTTTTTTTCCCAAGTTGCTGTCATGTATATATACCTCCATGATTAACTAATTTATTTTTTCAACTTCCCTATTATATCATAGGTCTATTCCCTATACAAACATTGAAATCACAACGTTTATATATTTGTAAATCAACTTTTTTCGTCAAAACTATATTAAAATGCTGAGTATTATTTTGCAACAATTTAACTATTATTATTCAAATCTAATTGCTGAATAAAATTAAATGCATCGATACTTTGTAATTCACATTTAAGTCCTAACATATTTTTGAAATAACATTCGTATGCATTAATCCATTTATTCGTTTCAAACAAAGTTTCAATATCAATTGGATAAATCATTATAGAGTGATTATTCATAATATGGTGTGCTTCTTCAGCGATATGTAAAGCACCATCATTTAATGTTTCCATAACGTTAGGTATAACTTTTTCTTTCAGTGTTGTATGTTCTAGCCCTTTTAAATTAGCTGGTACAAAAGTTACATCCATGCCATACTTTTCAATTGTCAGTTCTTGTGTACATTTTGCGAACCTTAAATACTCAATCATTAAACTAATTAGGTTATAACTGTACGTATTAGATTTTAATATATATAATACCGTTTCTTGAAATTGAAAATGACCATTGTCTATTAACTTCAAAATCAAGTGCGTCTGTTCCCTCATTGATAACATATCAAAATCAGTTAATGACTGAGTCAATCGTTTTTCATCTTCAATTAATTTTGACTTAGCAAATTCTTTAAGAGGATGTAATGCCATTCTTGTTTTGTGATCTTTGACTTCATCAATAATTTGATGAATTACTTCTACCGCTTCAAAATATTGTCCCAAACCTATCAAACTTTTCACGTAATAAATCATCAATGCATCATATTGTTGTATGCCAGTTTTCAATAAGACAATTGTTTCTTCTCTTAATTCAAGAAATGACCCCGTCTCATATAACATACGGCATTTCATCATTGCTATTTCTTCAGTGAGTTCAAATTGACGTTCATATTGTACAATATATTCATACATCAGGTCATAGTTTCGGTCTTGTTCAGCACGTTTTATATCTTTATATAACTTTTTCGAAGAGTTAGGAAACTGAATAATATCTGACATATATGTCACCTCGTTTGATTATAAATCTTGAAGGATTAATGCGCTCCACGTTTCGAAATCATCATATGACTCTATGTTGCCTTTTTCAACCCATTTTATTCGTAAAGTATCTGTTTCTTTTGCTTCTACATCATTCGTACTTACAGTGATTTTAAATACAACACCAATATGTACCTTGCCCACTTCATTATTATCGTCATTAATAAAACCGATATATTCCATATTTTGTGAATCTTGCTCACTTAAACCTACTTCTTCTTCTAATTCTCTCTGTGCATTAACTCTCAATACTTCGTTAATAGATTCTGCTCCTGGAACATCATTCATATGACCGCCTACACCTATTGAAGATTGTCCATGCAATCGAGCTTCTCCACCGCCAGATAATCGTTCATACACTAATATCTCGCCATGCTCATTTTCAAGTAAACAATAAGAAATGAGTTGTTTATATGATGGATCCTCTTCCATATCGCCGCGTCGCTTAACTTCATATTGACTTAGCGCATCAAAAATATTTTGACCTTCTGGTTTATTCTTATTTAAAAACCCATTGAAAGTATTCTTTTCATTATTAAAAATAATTTCTCTAGGTACTACAATGATTTGTTCATCAAATTTAGACATCGTATAAAACTCCTCACTTTAATGTTTGTTCTCTTAAATGCATTTTAGCAAATATGTCATATTTTAGCGATTAAATGTGGCATTTTGCTATTTAAAAAATAAAAAAAAGAGATGACAACGCCATCTCTTTTTTATAAGTGTTATTATTTTAAAGCATCTTTAGCTTTAGTTACTAATTGAGCAAATGCTTTTTCGTCAGAAATTGCAATTTCTGATAACATTTTACGGTTAATGTCGATACCAGCTTTTTTCAAACCGTTCATTAAACGTGAGTAGCTCATTTCATGTTGACGAGCTGCTGCGTTGATACGTGTAATCCATAATTTACGGAAGTCACGTTTACGTTGACGACGGTCACGGAAAGCGTATTGACCTGATTTCATTACTTGTTGCTTAGCTACTTTGTATAATGTATGTTTTGAACCGAAGTAACCTTTAGCTAATTTAATCGTTTTTTTACGACGCGCTCTTGTTACTGTTCCACCTTTAACTCGTGGCATAAAAAATTCCTCCTTAGGTAATTCCTACCGATTTCTGTATTTGTTCTTATTTTTTGTATGCTAATAATTGTTTTACACGTTTCATATCGCTCTTAGACACTAATCTAGCTTTACGTAATTGACGTTTTTGTTTAGTGCTCTTGTTTGCGAATAAGTGAGATGTGAAAGCTCTTGAACGTTTTAATTGACCTGAAGCAGTTCTTTTAACACGTTTAGCTGCTCCGCGGTGAGTTTTCATTTTTGGCATAATATAAGTCCTCCTGTAATAGCTTTAATTATTTTTCAGCTGTTGGCGCTAACATGATAAACATTTGACGCCCGTCCATTTTAGGTTTTTGTTCAACTGTTGCTATATCTTTGCATTCATCTGCATATTTTTCTAGCACACGTTGACCAATTTCCTTATGCGTAATGGCACGCCCTCTGAAACGAATAGATACTTTACATTTATCGCCTTTAGTTAAGAATTTACGTCCGTTTTTCAACTTAGTTTGGAAATCATGTTCCTCAATAGTTGGACTTAAACGAATTTCTTTAACATTGATAATTTTTTGTTTCTTTTTCATTTCTTTTTCTTTTTTCTGTTGTTCGAATTTGAATTTACCGTAATCCATAATTCTTGCAACTGGTGGTTTCGCATTCGGTGCAACGACCACTAAGTCTAAATCTACACGTTCAGCCATTTCTAAAGCTTCTCGCTTTGATTTAACACCAATTTGTTCACCATCTTGACCGATTAAACGTAATTCTTTTGCACGAATTTTGTCATTGATTTGAGTTTGATCTTTTGCTATGGTTGACACCTCCAAAATTTTTACGAAATTTGCACCAAGCAAAAAGGAAGAGCAGGTATAAAATACCCGCTCTTCCTTATACACAGTTATGTGTAATGTGATTAACCTGCCAACTGCTTTATGCGTCGCTACAGGTGAGAAGCGGGTGCTTCTACTTGGTTCGTTTCGTATTCAACGTTGTTAATCATATCAACAATTCACATTTAAGTCAACACTATAACTGTAATTTTTTTATTTTAACCTTTTATTTCATCCATTGACACGTCTTGACGTAAATCTACTTGTTCTAATGGAATTTTTTTCGTTTTATATCGAAGCTTATGATAAATAAAGAATGCTAAAAATACTGGAATTCCCATATACGTAATTAGGAAGCGGCTAAAATTAAAATCTCCTGTTTTAATAAAGTCCACATCTTGACCGATGATTACAACAATACATAAGATAGCTGCAAAAATAGGTCCGAACGGAAACAATTTAGCTGTATATTTCAATTTAGATTTATCATAATTTTGTTTATCAAATGCTCTTCTAAATCGGTAATGACTCACTGCAATACCTACCCAGGCAATAAAGCCAGTTAACCCACTTGCAGCAACGATATATTGATAAGCACCTTCTGTAACACTTTGTACCACAAATATGATGACTACAATAATTGCAGTTACTAATAAAGACATATATGGCACACCATTTTTATTTGTTTTCCCAAATGTTTCAAACGCCAATTTATCTTTACTCATTGAATATAGCATTCGAGTTGAAGCATACATACCTGAATTACCTGCTGATAAAACTGATGTTAAGATAACTGCATTCATAAATGAGGCTGCAAAAGCAAATCCTGCATTTTTAAAAACTAGCGTAAACGGAGAGGTTGCAACGTCATTACCGCCTCCCATTAATGCACTACTATCATAAGGAATTAACATACCGATAACAAAAATGGCTAAAATGTAAAATAATAAAATTCTCCAGAATACTTGTTTAATCGCTTTCGGCACAGCACGTTCAGGATTTTCTGATTCACCAGCTGTAATACCAATTAACTCAGTACCTTGGAATGAGAAACCAGCGATTAAGAATACACCTAGAATTGATAACAAACTTCCTCCTAAGTTGCCACCTAAAATAGGTCCTTCACCTTTATTAAATATTTCAAATCCTACAAAATGTCCACCCATAATTCCTACAATCGTTAATAAACCAATAGCAATAAAAACGATAACTGTAACAACCTTTATTAATGCAAGCCAATATTCACTTTCACCATAGACACGAACCGATAACGAATTCAGACTAAAAATTATAACTAAGAACAACGCACTCCATGCCCAAGCGGGTATGCCTTGCAATGGTGTCCAATATTGAATGACTTGTGCTGCAATCGTAATATCTGCTGCTACAGTTACTACCCAGTTAAACCAATAGTTCCAACCAAGCGCAAACCCTAAAGATGGATCAACAAATCTTGTAGCATATGTACTAAATGAACCTGATACTGGCAAATAGGTAGCCATTTCGCCAAGTGACGTCATTAAGAAAAATACCATTATTCCGATAATTGCGTATCCTATTAATGCACCCAAAGCACCTGCATCATGAATTGCTCCACCAGAAGTTACAAATAAACCTGTACCAATACAACCCCCAATCGCAATCATAGAAATATGACGATCTTTAAGTCCCCTTTTGACAACATTGTTACTTTCATTTCGAACTTTTGACATATAAGCTCCCTTTCCATGTTTTAGAGGCCAAGTAATAAATAACCTTTATTTACTTTCATACCCTTTTTTTACAGAACATAGTGATATTAAAAGTAAAAAAGTGGCTACATACCTTTAAGATATGCAACCACTTTGGCAATTATCTATATAAGGTAGCACATCACATTCTGTGACAGTACAGTTCCTATTCGAAAACTGTCCCAATAGATATAATTTATGGTTCATATCTATTTCGGCATCTTTACCTTTCACTTGTTCAACTTATGTACCATAAATACTTCTGACAAGTTACTAATTAAACATGCAACCTCTAACTCAATTTAATATTTTAACTAACTTGTAATATACAGGATTCATCACGCATAATCAACCCTGTAAAACTTGATACGCAATAAAAGTTTCAAAGCATTTTATTGCGACAACTGTCTATCTATGTTTTTTCAAACGAATTTCATCAACTAGATTCCAGATAAATTCATCTTTTTCAACTGTTTCTTGGTCTTGTGATCCATATTGACGCACATTCACTTGATTATTTTCAACTTCCTTATCCCCAACTACGATTTGATAAGGTATTTTTTGCATTTGAGCTTCTCTAATTTTATAACCCATTTTTTCATTACGGTCATCAATACTTACACGAACGCCTTGAGATTTCAATTCGTCTTGTAATTGGCGCGCATAATCATAATGTAAATCAACGTTAACTGGAATGATTTGAACTTGTTTTGGCGCTAACCAAGTTGGGAATGCACCTTTAGTTTCTTCAGTTAAAAATGCTACAAATCGTTCCATTGTTGATACAACACCACGATGAATAACAACTGGACGATGATGTTCACCATCTTGACCAATATAAGTTAAATCAAAACGTTCTGGTAATAAGAAATCAAGTTGTGCTGTTGATAATGTCTCTTCTTTACCCATCGCTGTTTTAACTTGAACATCTAGTTTCGGACCATAGAATGCTGCTTCACCAATCGCTTCTTCGTACGATAAGCCAAGCTCATCCGCTGCCTCTTTAAGCATATTTTCAGCTTTATTCCACATGTCATCATCATCAAAGTACTTTTCTTTATCTTCAGGGTCTCTATAACTTAATCTAAAGCTATAATCCTCGAAACCAAAGTCTTTATACACATCAATAATCATGTTTACAACGCGTTTGAATTCTTCTTTAATTTGATCAGGTCGAACAAAGATATGTGAATCATTTAAAGTCATACCACGAACACGTTGTAATCCTGATACAGCACCACTTGCTTCATATCTATGCATAGTTCCTAGCTCAGCGATACGGATAGGTAATTCACGATATGAGTGTGGTTTATTCGCATAAATCATCATATGATGTGGACAGTTCATTGGACGTAATACCATAGATTCAGTTTCGTCTAACTGCATTGGTGGGAACATATCTTCTTGATAGTGATCCCAGTGACCAGATGTTTTGTATAAATCAACATTAGCAAGTACTGGTGTATAAACGTGGTCATACCCCATGCTAACTTCTTTATCAACAATGTAACGCTCAATTTCACGTCTAATTGTTGCACCGTTAGGTAACCATAATGGCAAACCAGCACCAACTAATTGGCTATTTGTGAATAATTCTAACTCTTTACCAATTTTACGATGATCACGTTCTTTACGCTCTTCTAACATTTGTAAATGTGCTTTTAATTCTTTTTTATCAAAGAAAGCAGTACCGTATATACGTTGTAACATTTTGTTGTTACTATCTCCACGCCAGTATGCACCTGCTGTAGATAATAGTTTAAACTCTTTAATTTTAGCTGTTGATGGAACGTGAACTCCACGACATAAATCAGTAAAATCACCTTGACTATATAATGTTACATTTTCATCTTCAGGAATCGCGTCGATTAATTCTAATTTGTATTCATCATTGCTGAATAACTCTTTCGCTTCATCTCGTGAAACCACTTTTCGTTCGATTTTCATATTTTCGTTAACGATTTGTTTCATTGTTTTTTCAATTTGTTCAAAGTCATCAGATGAGATGTTTTGGTCAATGTCGAAGTCATAGTAGAAGCCACCTTCTATTACAGGACCAACACCAAATTTAACATTACCATATAATCTTTTAATCGCATGTGCCATTAAATGTGCAGTAGAATGACGTAATACCTCTAACGCTTCTTCACTACCTGGTGTCACAATTTCAATTGATCCATCAGTTTCAAGCGGTTTAGTTAAATCTACAAGTTGCCCGTTAAATTTGCCGGCAACTGCTTTTTTACGTAATCCAGGACTAATTGATTGTGCTATATCTTCAGTAGTAGTACCTTTATCAAACGCCTTTTTATTACCATCTGGAAATTGAATATTAATTTGTTCCATGTTAAACCCTCCTATTTGCTTTATAAATACTTTTATCTGACCTCGTTAAAATATTGAACAACAATCATCGTTTTAACATTAAACCTATTAACAATAAACAGGGAATTTATGACACCAACGAACATTTTTGTCTAAAAAAAACAAAAAATCCCGCCCCTATACAAGGGACGAGATCGTCGTGGTACCACCCTAGTTATTTAATACAAGTTATATATTAAATATCTCTGCTTAAGATAACGGTCTTGAGCCGGGTATTCATTACAAATACCATAAATGAAGTAGTAATCATCTAATTTATTAACCATATTCTCATCAAACAATGGCTTTCTGTGTAATATTGATTAGATCATCTTGTCTTCAATCATTTAAACGATTTAGATTTGTATTCATTATACACCAATCATTTTAAAATTCAATTGTTTCTGAAATTTTCTCCTGATAAAAAGTATGGTGTTGACAAAGATTTGACACGTTCAATAATACGTGCTGCTTTAGTCTTCTCTTCACCATCACGAGTCATCGCTAAATGATGTTCCAATTCACTATAGTCAAAATTAGAACTAAAGAATGTTGGTAATTCATGAACCATTCGATAATGTAGCAAAGGTCCAATTACCTCATCTCTCACCCATGGAGTCACTTCTTCAGCCCCAATATCATCAAGCATTAAAATGTTTGCTTCTCTTACGCGATGTAATTTCTTTTCAAAAGAACCATCTTTAAAGCCACCTTTTAATGTTCTAATAAATTCCGGTAAATAAATAATTGTCGAACGTACCTTCTTAGATTTGAGCTGATTCGCAATTGCACCTAGAATAAAAGATTTACCTGTCCCAAATGGACCATAAAGGTAAAGCCCTTTCACTTGTTCCCCATTAGTTATTGCTGTACAAATATCATCTGCTGCCATAGCTACATCAAGACGGTCTCGATGATTCATATAAATATCTTTCAATTTGGCATTTAAAGTATCTCGTTGCATATGATGAGATGTAATTAACTCAGCTTCAAAGCGTTCTTCGTCGTACTTGATTTTACATGGGCATTGTAAATAGCGTATTTTAATTCGGTTATTATCAACATATAACTCAGGCACATGCCCCTTTACGAAATTTGGACAATCAGCAAATTTATGACCGTCATAATGTTTTTGTTGATCTTTATACTCTTGTAACACATTTAAGTCTTCATCAATCATAGCATTCGTTAATTCAGCTCGATGCGCTTCCAAAAATTGCTTAACATCTGGGTCATTGATTACTTCTTTTTTTATCTTTTCTATTCTTTTTTCAAAGTCCTGCGACGTGTTAATTATACTTTTAAATTGCTTCATTATTGACTGTCCTCCTCCCATTTTTTAGATAATTTATCTAGAAATGCTTGTCGATCTTGCTCTAATTGTTGATCATCTACGCTATTATCTTTAGCCGAATCTTCTTCACTAGGTTTATCTCTATTTTCTAACCATTTAGGTGTTTTTTCTTTTGAAATGCGATTACGCTGCCCATAGTATGAACCACGCTTTTGGTAATTTCCGCTAGAACCCTCATTTTTAGATTGATTAACTTTTTTAGCGTAATTATATGCTTCTTTAGCTGTCTTAATACCTTTTTTCTTCCAATTTGATGCTATTTCCAAAATATACGCTTTAGGAAGTTTCATATCTTCTTTTAACATGACAAATTGCAACAAAATATTAATGACGCCAAAAGACATTTTTTCACGTTCAATTAATTCTTCAACCATTGTCTTTTGCGATATAGTTGGTTCTGATTCAGACCAAGAAGCTAACATATCAATTGGACTCGTTTGTTCAAGTAATTCAAACCATTCATCACTTTGTGGCTTTGGATTCACTTCTGAAGATTTGGCCGTCGAAGATGATGTAGCAGGAGATTTCACCTGTAATTTAGGCATTTGATTTTCGTGTTCCATTAAGTAATACGAGCGTGCTTGTTTACGCATTTCTTCAAAGGATAACTGTTGTCCACTTGTAATTGAATTTAAAATAACATGCTTCATGCCATCTGCTGTTAAACCATATAAAGTCGCGAGTTGTGTAATTAAACGCTTTGCATCTTTGGTAACAATGTCTTGACTAATAAAATGTTTACCTAACATTTGTCTCAACATTTCAAAGTCAAAAGATTCATTTGATAAATCGATACCTTGGTACGGTTCATTAATCGGAATATCACTTGTATCGATATCTATTTTTGTAGACGGCACTTTAAAAACATCAGTAAATTGTCTCGTTACCTGTTTAAATTCACTCAAATCAATTTGTTGATACTCAAAGTATTTCTTCAACTCATGAAATCGACGATGCTCAACTTCACTATATAAAAAGATTGACAACATTGGATCATTAAAAAATAAATGTGCTGAAGGCGGTTGAATTAATTGGTAAACAAATTGTGTTTCTTGTTCATCATGTTTGACAAACGCCTTTAACAATCCAATCGCTTCAAGTAAGTCCATTTGTTGTCTAAACTCTAGTAAATTAATTTTAAGTTCATTCATAAAAATATAATGAGAAAGAATCAATGTTTCATTATGACTTTCTTTAACGAATTGAGTCATAAAATGATATAAACCCACTGCTTGTGCTCCAATTAGCGGTGTATAAAGTCGATTCAATACCTCTAAATGATTCGTATTTAAATCAAAGTGTTGCATAACTTTGAATTGATCCTTTGGTCTTAAGCCGAATTCGAAGGCTTGTCGTCCCATTTAAGCATCACTCCGTTTGTTTTCGCTTAAAATCCCTTGCATCGATGCTAACAATTGATCAACATCTTTAAATTCTTTATAGACTGATGCAAATCTAACATATGAAACTTGATCAACATGCATTAACAAGTTCATAACGTGTTCACCTATATCTCGTGAAGACACTTCCGTATGACCTTCATCTCGTAATTGCCATTCAACCTTGTTTGTTATGTCTTCAAGTTGTTGATATCTAACTGGTCGTTTCTCACAAGAACGCACAAGTCCATTAAGTATTTTTTCTCTTGAAAACTGCTCCCTTGTACCATCTTTTTTCACAACTATAAGCTGACTAACTTCGATATGTTCAAATGTAGTGAATCGTGTTCCACAATTTTCACATTCTCTCCGTCTTCGAATGGCATTTAATTCATCGGCATGCCTTGAATCTACAACTTTAGATTGTGTAGAATTACATTTCGGGCATTTCATTACATCACCCTCTTTATTTTGATTATGCCTAATTATACTATAAATCTAGAGATGAAAAAAGAATCCCTCAATTTAATTCATTTAACCAAATAATGAAACAATAAAAAACATTATATCGTTACATATTAAGTAATATGCATGACAAAATTATTGTATTAAAAATAAAAAACCTAACTCCGAAGTCAGAGTTAGGCTATTAAATAATTGTATTAACTTGCACTTACAGTTTCTTTTGATGTCAAAAGTGCTCCAATTTGCTCAGCAACATCTACAACTCTATTTGAATAACCCCATTCATTATCATACCAAGCAATAACTTTTACTTTATTCCCTGACATGACCATTGTTGATTTTGCATCAATAATAGCTGAATGTGGATTAGTATTGAAATCAACAGACACTAGTGGTTGATGTTCGACTTCAATGATACCTTCTAAACCTGCATTTTCAAAAGCTTGGTTTACTTCTTCTGCAGTTACTTCTTTTTCTAAATCAACAACTAAATCAACGAGCGATACATTCTTTGTTGGTACACGTAATGCCATGCCATGTAATTTACCTTCTAATTCTGGTAATACTTCTTTTAAAGCTTTCGCCGCACCAGTAGAAGTAGGAATAATGCTTTCATTACATGAGCGTGCACGTCTTAAATCTTTATGTGGATTATCAATATTTTTTTGGTCATTTGTAATAGCGTGAACAGTAGTCATTAGACCATTAACTATTCCAAACTGATTATTTAAAACTTTTGCAACTGGACCAATGCAATTAGTAGTACATGAAGCATTACTAAAAATGTCAAATGCTTCTATATCTAATTGGTCATCATTTACGCCTTTAACTACCATTTGAACATGTCCACCTTTTGAAGGACCAGTTAACAATACTTTTTTGGCACCTGCTTTAATATGTGCGATGGCTTTATCACCATGATTAAATTTACCAGTTGCATCTATAGCAATATCGATATCTAATTCTTTCCATGGCAAGTTTTCAGGATTGCGATCAGCAACCAATTTAATTTTATGATCACCAACTTGCAATCCATTTTCAATCGGTTCAACTTTTAGATTATATTTTCCATGTGTTGTATCGTAATTGATTAAATGTGCAATTGTTTCGGGTGGATAACTAGCATTTATCGCTACTACATTTAAATTTTTATTTTGTAATGCAATACGTAATACCATTCTTCCAATTCTACCCATACCATTAATTGCAATATTCGTTGACATTAAAAGCACCCCTTGATTTTTATGTGTTATACTTTATGGAATTAGTATAGCATATTATATGAAATTTGAAAGCGTTTTCCGTTGATTTATTTATCTTTTTTATAAAAAATAGTCATTACTTACATACATCAACGCGTACGTAAAGTAATGACTTATTTATAGAGTAATATTAATCTTCTTCTCCGTAATTCGGCTTTTCAATATAACCTTCTTCTTCTAACAATCTCTCAAGGTTTTGTTTTAATTCAAGTTTATCCCCTAAATTATCGATAACATGATCGGCCATTCGGCTTTTTTTATCAATAGAAATTTGGCTATAGACACGAGCTTTCGCATCTTCTAATGACAAATTATTACGTTGCATTAAACGATCCATTTGTATACTTTCAGAAGTGTATACAACCCACACTTCGTCTACTGTATTTTCCAATTCATTTTCAAATAATAATGGAATATCCATGATTACATTATATCCTTGTTTTAAATATTCTTGCTTTTCTTCTTCCATAATATCTCGCACGATAGGATGTATGATAGCATTTAATTCTAAGCGTTTTTCTGGATGGTTAAACACTAAATCACCCATATAACGACGATTCATCTCACCATTTTCATCAATAGCTTCATCACCAAAGACTTCTCGTACTTGAGCTAAACCTTTACTCCCCTTTTTAACAGCTTCCCTGGCTGCTTTATCAGCATCTACTACTTTAAAACCGAATACGGATAAGAGTTCTGATACTGTTGATTTTCCTGAGGCGATTCCACCTGTTAGACCAATAACTTTCGGCATAATTTCACTCTTTCTTTATTTTTGACATACTGGACAATAATGACTATTTCTTGTCGCGATGATTTTTGTTTCAATTTGACTTCCACACACTTTGCATACCGGCTGCTTATATACATTAAGATGCAATTGCATCTCACCAGTTTTTCCATCAGCATGACGATAATCTGAAATACTTGTACCGCCAAATTTAATACCTTCTTCTAGTACTTCTCTAACATAATAAAAAACCATTTCTTGTTGTTGGTGTGTTAAGTCTTTTACTTTTTTATCTGGTAAAACACCTGCACGAAACAACGCTTCACATGCGTAAATATTTCCACAACCTGCGATTACTTTATGATCCAAAATCACTTGTTTGATTGGTTTATTCTTATTAGACTGTTGATGAATTCGATTTAAATAATACGTCAATGCTTCATTTGAAAAAGGTTCAGGCGCTATTTCTAAAAATGAAGGATAAGATGCTACAGACGCAACATTTCTAATTTCTCCAAAACGACGTATATCTGAATAAATTAACTTTTTGTCATTTGACAACTCAAAAATAACATGCCAATGTTTACGATAATTAGGTATCATAATATCTTCAAGTTCATTTACAATGAAAAAACCACCCGCCATACCTAAATGGCTAATTAATGTACGTTGTTCTCGTTTATTATCTAGTTGAAAAACGATATATTTACTTCTTCGTTCTACATTAGTAATGGTATAGCCTTCCGATAAAGTTTTAAAAGTATCTAATTCAATTCCTTTTATAATTGTTTCCTTGCCTTGAGCTTTACCTTCGATTACTTTATCCGAAAATATAACGTGTTCAATTTTTTGATTTATAACGTAGGGTTCAATTCCTCTTTTTACATGTTCTACTTCTGGTAATTCGGGCATACCATTAACCTCACTTTATTTTGCATCATACCAAGTTGCACCATAACTTGAGTCTACTTTTAATGGAACATCTAATTGCAATGCATTTTCCATTATCTCTTCTACAAATTCACTAAATGAATCTACTTCTGACTTAGGTACTTCAAAAATTAATTCATCGTGCACTTGTAATAATAGTTTAGCTTGATATGTTGTCTCTTTCATTTTTTGCGCAAATTTAACCATTGCCAGTTTAATGATATCTGCAGCACTGCCTTGTATTGGCGTATTCATAGCAGTACGTTCAGCAAAGCCGCGTAAATTAAAGTTACGACTCGTAATATCAGGAATATAGCGTCGACGATGTAGCAATGTTTCCACGTAACCTAAAGCTTTGGCATCTTTTACAATATCAGACATATATTGTTTTACACCTGGGAAACTAGCTAAATAATCATCAATGAATGCTTTTGCTTTTTTACGAGTAATACCTAAACTTTGACTTAAACCATAATCACTTATCCCATAAACAATTCCAAAGTTAACCGCTTTTGCTTGACGACGCATTAAACTATCGACTTGATCAGCTTCTACACCAAATACTTTCATAGCAGTTGCTGTATGAATATCATCGCCGTTGATAAATGCTTCTTTCATACTCTCATCTTGTGTAATGTGTGCTAATACACGCAATTCAATTTGAGAATAATCTGCTGATAATATAACGCTATCTTTTGAAGTTGGTTTAAAGGCTTTTCTTATTTTACGCCCTTCTTCAAGTCTAACCGGAATATTTTGTAAATTAGGATCTACACTTGATAAACGTCCAGTTTGCGCTAAAGTTTGGTTAAAACGTGTATGGATACGTTGATCATCACTAATTACCTTTTGCAATCCTTCAACATAAGTAGACTGTAACTTAGATAATTGACGATATTCTAAAATATAATCAATGATAGGATGTTCACCTTGCAATTGCTCTAAGACATCTACAGCAGTAGAATATCCTGTTTTCGTCTTTTTAATAACAGGTAATTGTAATGTCTCAAACAATACAACACCTAATTGCTTAGGAGAATTTATATTAAAATCTTCACCAGCTGCATCATGTATATTTCGAATTAAGACATCTAATTTTTCTTGAATTTCTTTTTCCATTTCTTCTAAATCATGAACATCTGTATATATACCAATTTCTTCCATTTCACTTAAAATCTTAGCTAGCGGTAGCTCTAAATCAGCTAAGAGTTCTACCTGATTGTATTCTTCTAATTGTTTATCCATATTTGGTTTCACAAAGTAAATTGCATCAGTAATAGAAGCAACATATGGATTTAAAACATCATCTTCAGGCACCTTAAATTTCTTACCTTTTCCATATATACTCACATCGTCTTTCACAAAACTTTGACCGTACAATGAAACAACTGATTGAACATCACTAATCGTACGAGATGGATCAATTATATAACTGGCCAACATAATATCGAATGAAATATTTTGAATATCAATTCCCAATCTATGTGATGCTACATATGTTTTTTTAGCATCATATACGACTTTTTTCGTATTCGGATTTTCTAACCATGAAACTAGTTCGGCATAATTATTTATGTCATCCGCATTAATTACAATATGTTTCTCACCTGTAAATAAAGAGAATTTTAAAATATTATTTCGCAAATAGTTACCACCCTCTAATTCGAAATGGATGGCCGCTTCTTTCAATGAAGTAAAATCAACATTATCAAAAGACGTTTCAATTTCAAATGTCTTTTCTATTGCATCTTCAACGCTTGCTGATTGATCAATGTCAGCCAACAATTGTTTGAATTCTAACTTCTTAAACAATTCGATTTTTTCTTGTTGTTCATCTTGATGAGTCATTAACGTATCTTCAAGTTTTACTTCAATCGGACTATCTACATTAATCGTTGCTAATTCTTTACTCATTAATGCATCTTCTTTGCTATTTTGAAGTTTTTCTTTTAACTTTTTACCTGAAATTTCATCTAAATGTTCATAGACACCTTCTACTGAGTCAAATTGGTTCAGCAATTTTATTGCTGTTTTCTCTCCAACACCTGCAACACCTGGTATATTATCAGAAGTATCTCCCATTAATCCTTTCATATCAATAATTTGATTAGGTGTTAACCCGTTGTATTTTTCCGCAATAAAGTCAGGTGTATAATGATCAACATCAGTAACACCTTTTTTAGTGTAATAAATGGTTACATTATCCGTTGCAAGTTGTGTTAAATCTCGGTCTCCCGTAATAATAATTGTCTGAAAGCCCGCTTTATCTGCTTCTTTACTTAAAGTTCCGATAATATCATCTGCCTCATAGTTATCTAATTCATAACGTTTAATATGATAAGCATCTAATAATTGGCGTATATAAGGAAATTGCTCACTTAGTTCAGGTGGCGTTTTCTGGCGTCCGCCTTTATATTCACTATATTTTTCATGTCTGAAAGTCGTTTTACCTGCATCAAACGCTACTAAAAAATGATTTGGCTTTTCTTCTTTTAAAATCTTCTCTAGTAACATTGCAAAACCATATACTGCATTGGTATGAATGCCTGCTTTGTTTGATAACAAAGGTAATGCATAAAAAGCTCTAAAACTTAAGCTATTACCATCGATTAATACTAATTTATTCACAATTTTAACCTCCAGAACTAATTTATATATATTTTAGCATATTCGACTGTGATGTCGTAATTAAAGAAACTATCTCATAGAGTATTTATACACGACCTAATTTCAAATAAAACAAGTGACTATATAGACTAAGCTAAAAAATAAAAAGACATAATCATGATTGTTCTTGATGAGCACTCCATAAAGTCAGGTTAAAAGTCCAACTTTTGAGATGCACATTATCATTTCATGATTATGTCTACTTTTTAATATTTTTATGCTGCTATTTTAAATTTTTATAGGTAAGAATAAGTTATGAATCGTCAGAACCAAATGGAATATATTTAACTTTGGTCATTTTCGGTAATTCTTCATAATTATTAAACCACTCTTGGTAATTTTTATTGATTGGTGACGGATGATGCATATAATGTTCAAACGGCAATGATTCCACTGTATAAACCTCTTGTCGTGGATGATCTTTAATTTGTTGTTTTAATAACTGAACTCTTTTTTCATGTTCATAATGAACATAAATAAATGCACTAAGATATATCATAGCTAAAACTAGTGATGCACCTTTAATAAAATTAACATTGATTGACTTATATTTCCGAAATTCTTTTAATAAAATAATTAAAATGATTACATGTATCGTATAAACAATCAAAAAATTACCTGGTTCAATTGGAGTAACAATGACTAGTGTCGACGCCGAAACACATATTGCAATAAGTAAGGAATATAAAGTAATTTGTGTTTTACGATCATTAATAGACAAATAAATACCTACAAATATCGAAAACGCAAAGTAACCACATACAATTACGTTCGCAAAACCAACCAATCCAATATCTGTATTTTTATTTAATAAAAACTGATTGTAAAATAGTAAATAATAAAGCGGTAAAGTGATAAATCCTATCATAATGATACGACGCTTTAATATTGTTAAATGTACATACCGATCACTTCTAAGCAGTAGATAAATAATAAGCGCTGCAATCATACTTAAAATTATAACCTGACTGAAAATGACACCATATGGAAGTGACGTTGATATCATTTCTGCAAATTTTGAAAAGATACCTTGATTATTAGAAACTTGTTGATATTCTGATCCTTCAAATAAAATTTTGCGATAATTTGGATTGGAAAACATAATGATTGTACCTATAGTAGCAATCATAAATGAAAACAATAATTTATAATTAAGTGTTCGATTTGCAGTAAATTCATACAGAAAAGCTAAAATTAAAATGATACAGTGGAATAATGTCACATTCTCCATAAATAATTGACCGAAGAAGCATAAAACATAGAATAATACTGTAACACTTACCGGCTGCTTTTCTTTATATATAATTGCATTAATACAATAATAAATGATAAAGAGTGAAATTAGTGTTGATGTCGCATAATTGTAAAATCCTGCAAACCAGCCAAATGTATCTGCATAAATAGCACTTGGTAAAATTAACATTAAAGAAAATGCTAACAAATAATAGCTTGTCCACGCTTTACAACGTGTAATGTGCATAATCATCCAAATGATCCCCATACTAATGAGACCATATGAAAGCCAACGTAACCAGCTTACATGTACAGCTATAATTTCAAAGATATTTCCGATATAGCGACCATTAAGTGATGCAAATCCTACTTTTAAAATATCAGTATTATAATTGCTAAACCATTGTAAATCATCGTGCATGAGTGGTAGTAAGATACCCATAAAAGTATAAAACAATAATATCGCAATTAATATCAAAGTTGTCTTGTGTAATTGAATTGTTTTCACTTTGCTAATCCTCAAATCTAGTTAAATTTTCCTCAACTTGTAGGTCGAAAAATTAATTCAATATTTATAATGTATTTCTAATTTTCACCTATGCATGTTTCCTCAATCAAATTAGATAAACAAGGTATTTAATATTACTTTCAACAATTTATCTAAATCGCTCCTCGTCTTTTTCTATGACGAATGATTACACTTGTGTATTCAAGTGTTTAAATTAAGATTTATTTCCGTTCAAATAAAACTTATTACTTTTTAATTAAGCATCTATTTTAAGTGCGTTACTAAAATTTCTTTATTATAATAAATATATTATAAAATTGCTTGATTCACAACAATCTATTACTTATAACTTACAAAACGACATATGCAAATGACAAAATTGACAACCGAGTTTATTCCACTTCATTAACTCTAATTTAATACCAATAGAGATTTGAACGAAATAAAAAAGCAGCAACAACTTCGTGAAAAATACACGCGCTGTTACCACTTTAATTTTTATTCTTTATAATCTTTTAGAATAACTTTGAACGTTGAGCCTTTGCCAACTTGACTATTCACTTCAATATTGCCTTGGTGGGCCTCTACTATATGCTTTGTAATTGATAATCCAAGACCTGTCCCACCAGAATCTCTACTTCGTGCTTTATCTACTCTATAAAATCTTTCAAAAATACGTTGTTGGTCTTCTAATTTAATACCTATACCAAAATCTTGTACTTCGAAAATGACACGAAAGTCATCTCGATACACACGAACGTTAATATCTCCATCTTCATAAGAATAGTTAATTGCATTCGTTAACAAATTCGTGATAACTTGAGCAATTTTACTTTCTTGTGCTTTAACAATGACATCTTTTTCAATATCAGTATGAATGGAAATATTTTTTTGATTGGCTTGAGTCATCATATTATCAATAATACGCCGCGTTAAATCTGATAAATTCATATAGTCTGTATCTAACTCGGTATGTTGCTCAATATGCGACAAATCTAACAGATCTGTTACTAAAGATTCTATTCGATTTGATTCTTTTAAAATTATGTTCAAAAACATGTCTAATGATTCCGCATCATTTTTTGCACCATCAATAAGCGTTTCAGCAAACCCTTTAATTGAAGTAATAGGTGTTTTTAATTCATGTGAAACATTTGCTACAAATTCACGTCTTAAATTTTCAAGTTGTTTCAGATTTGTAATGTCATGCATCACAACTAAAATCCCTTGCAAACTTTTTTGAGACCTAGTTAAAATTGGAACGCATGAAATGTCAAAGTACTTAGCATGGACTTGGTTTATTGCAACTTCCAATTGTTCATAGATAGGTTTTTCAACTTTAAAACTTTCTAAAATTAATTGCTCAATTTCAGTATTAACATAGCCGTGATAGCCTACTTGTTCAATATTATGCGAGATGTTGAACTGTTCGTAATACGCTTTATTTGCAACAACGATTTTTCCATTTCGATCTATCATTAAAATAGCACTTGGAATATTTTCAATCGTTGTTTTTAAACGGTTGGATTGAATTTTTTGCTCATTATTAAGCTTTTGAAGGCGTCGTGCTAAATCATTGGTAGACACAAAAAGCGCTTTAGTTTCTACAACATTACTTTCAGGTACACGTATGTGATAATAACCATTTGCCAACAATTGTGTTGCATAAGTAACTTCTTGAATAGGACGGATTAGTGTACGCTTAAAACTACGGCTTGCAAAATACAGACAGATAAGTACAACTAAACATGTCAATATAAGATATTTCCACAACGTCCAATGCATTTCTGTAATATCATTATTGTAACCTTTAATCCACACATGATAACCGTTAACCTTCTTATTAAAAATAAAAATGTCCTTTTTTTGAATATAGCTATCACTATTTTTGGTAGCTTTCAGTTTGCCACTACTAAACACCTTTTTATCATTTTTAGTTATCAATAAATCTATATTTTGCTGTTTTACAATTTCTTTAACTTTATCAATCTCATTATCTTCGACCAAATAAATATATGATCTTGCATCTGTTGCTAGAGCTTGTTCGTGTTTTTCTGATAAAACATATGTGATGGAAGCGTGAATAATAATGCCTAATGTAACAAAACTGATAATTAATATACTGCTTATCAATAACATTAAGCGGTGGTGAAACTTCATCATTGTTCTTTAGGTCTTTCCAATTTATAGCCTAAGCCACGCACAGTTTTAATAAGTTGTGGCTTCTTAGGATTATCTTCTAATTTATCTCTTAAATGACTGATATGTACATCAACAATTCTTGAGTCTCCTGCAAATTCATAATTCCATACCGTATTTAACATATGCTCTCTCGTAATGACTCTGCCTTGTCTTTCTATCAAATAAAGCAAGAGTTCAAATTCTTTCGGTGTTAGCTCCAATAACTCATTATGCTTATATACTTCAAAATAATCGGGTCTAATACGTATCGATCCGATGGTAATATCATCGTCAATCTCTTCTACTTCTTTTACAAATTGAGAACGTCTTAAAATGGCTTTCACACGGGCAACAACTTCTCTAGGTGAAAAAGGCTTAGTCATATAGTCATCGGCACCTAATTCTAAACCTAATACCCGATCAAATTCATCATTTTTCGCCGTTAACATTAATATAGGGACTAAATTTTTATTTGTTCTTACAGTCTTACATACGTCAATGCCATCTTTTTTAGGTAGCATAACATCTAAAATAATTAAATCTGGCTGTTCATTTTCTACCTTTTCTAAAGCCTCATCACCATCAAATGCGACAACAACTTCATAACCAGCTGTTTCTAAGTTATATTTAAGTAATGTTACGATTGAATGTTCGTCATCTACTACCAACACTTTTTGCGACATGGTATGCCTCCCTAACTTATAATTATATTTACATTATAACCGAACTATTTATAAAAATAACATCCTACACATTATCTTTACACATTTTTTACATTACTTTACACATAAATAAAATACTTCTTATATTTCCTTCTATAATTTGCATGTCTTACTCTGGGACAACGAAATAAATTTGTGAAAATATCATTTCTATCCCACTACCTATGCATGAGTTTTACTCATTTATTCCTAAGCTTATGTACACATTCGCTTTGGTTAATGTGTAAGAAACACTACATAATCAATCATTAGTGACTCTTTATTATTTCTGTCCTGTTGCCAACTTCAATTCATTTAAAAAGGCGAACCTAGCAATTAAAGTTGCTAGACTCACCTAAGTTTATTTTGCTTATTTTAAATTTTTAATCAATTCATCTGCAAATGCTGATGTAGAAACTTCTTCAGCACCATCCATTAAACGGGCAAAGTCATAAGTAACAACTTTTGAAGCAATTGTATCTTCAATTGAATCTGTAATCTTATCTGCCGCTTCTTGCCATCCTAAATGTTCTAACATTAATACAGAACTTAAAATTACTGAAGATGGATTCACTTTATTTAAACCTGCATATTTTGGAGCTGTACCATGTGTTGCTTCAAAAATAGCATGACCTGTTTCATAATTAATGTTTGCACCTGGCGCAATACCAATACCACCAACTTGTGCAGCTAAAGCATCTGAAATATAGTCACCATTCAAGTTCATAGTTGCTACAACATCATGCTCAGCTGGACGAGTTAAAATTTGTTGTAAGAAAATGTCAGCAATAGAATCTTTAATGATAATCTTGCCTTCTTTTTCAGCTTTTTCTTGTGCAGCATTAGCAGCATCTCTGCCTTCATTTTCAACAATTTCGTCATATTGTTGCCAAGTGAATACTTGATCACCAAATTCAGTTAATGCTAAATCGTAACCCCACTGCTTAAATGAGCCTTCTGTAAATTTCATAATATTACCTTTATGAACTAAAGTAACTGATTTACGGTTATTATCGATAGCATATTGAATAGCTGCTCTAACTAATCGCTCAGTACCTTCTTTAGAAACTGGTTTAATACCAATACCTGAAGTTTCTGGGAATCGAATGTTTGTCGCACCCATTTCGTTTTGTAAGAAGTCAATTACCTTTTTAACTTCTGTTGTACCTTCTTTAAATTCAATACCAGCATAAATGTCTTCAGTATTTTCACGGAAAATAACCATATCAACATCTTGTGGACGTTTAACAGGTGATGGTACTCCTTTAAACCAACGTACCGGTCTTAAACAAGTAAATAAATCTAATTCTTGGCGTAAAGCTACATTTAATGATCTAATACCACCACCAATTGGTGTTGTTAAAGGTCCTTTAACAGCAATTAAATATTCTTTAATTGTATCAAGTGTTTCTTGAGGTAACCATTCACCAGTTGTATCAAATGCTTTTTGGCCAGCTAGCACTTCTTTCCATTCAATGCGTTTTTCGCCATTATAGGCTTTCTCAACAGCAGCATCTATAACTCGGCTTGCTGCCTTCCAAATATCTGGTCCAATTCCATCACCGATAATAAATGGGATAATTGGTTCGTTAGGTACGTTTAATCCTTCAGTTCCTTGAGTAATTTTTTCTGCAGTCATAGTTATTTTACCTCCAAATTTTACATCTTCATTTTTAATTTGTATTGATTATTTTCTTTCTTCAAGCGGGATATACTTACGATTCGTTTCGCCAATATATTTCGCTCTAGGACGCATAATTCTATTATCTTTATATTGTTCTAAAATATGAGCAATCCATCCTGCAGAACGACTTACAGCAAAGATTGGCGTGAATAAGTCATGAGGTATTTCCATACAGTGATAAACACTCGCACTATAAAAATCAACATTAGGAATTAATCCTTTTTCTTCTGCCATACGTTTTTCCATTTTCACTGACATTTCAAATAATTCTTCACGACCAGCGTCTTTCGTAATTTGACGGCTCATTTCTCTTAAATATTTCGCTCTAGGATCACCATCTTTATATACACGATGACCGAAGCCCATTACTTTATCTTTATTAGCAAATTTTTCATCTAAGTAAGCATCAACATTTTCAATTGACCCAATCTCAGATAACATCGTCATAACTTGTTCGTTTGCACCACCATGTAATGGCCCTTTCAGAGAACCTACAGCTGCTACAATACCTGAGTACATATCTGACAATGATGATACCGCACAACGTGCTGTAAATGCAGATGCGTTCAACTCATGATCAGCGTGTAAAATAAGTGCTTTATTGAAGGCTTCTACTTCTATATCTGTTGGTAATTCCCCACGTAACATATATAGGAAGTTTGCCGCATAACTTAAGTCAGGATTAGGCTTAAGTGGTTCTTTATCTTGTCTTACTCGAGCAAACGCTGTAACTAATGATGCTACTTTAGCCTGTATACGCATTGCTCTTTCATAACGATTTTCATCTGATTCATTTTCAGCATCTGGATCGAAATGTGCAATATATGATAACGACGTACGTAATGCTGTCATTGGATGCACGTGATCTGTAACATACTCCTCAAAATGTGTATACACACGAGGATTTAATGTCATGTATTGATTTAATTTCCCTTTTAGATGAGCAAGCTCTTCTTCATTTGGCAATCTATAGTTCCATAATAGGAAAATAACTTCTTCAAATTGCGCATTTTCAGCTAGATCATCAATATCATAGCCGGCATAAGTCAATTGACTTTCAATAATTGAACTTATTTTAGTCTCCGCTGCGATAACCCCTTCTAAACCTCTTTGTAATTCTGCCATGATAAATTTCCCCTTTACTGTTTCTTTATGAAATGGCTTTCAACTAATATTATAGCTAAACGCATTTCGTTTGTGAAATATAAAAACTGGCATTATATGTGCAACAATTATTTTGTAAATCTATGTAAATGTCACAGAATAGCCACAAATAGCACCATTAAAGCTTTTTCAAGATGTGAATAATCCATGAATTTTACAATAGAATTAAATTTTCAATTGGTTATTATATATGATTATAAAAACCAAAGTATATTAACATGGAATTTTACACATTTTTACCGAAAATAATTGTATATATCTCAATATAAGTGCATAATAAACATATCTATATTTAAGGGAGATGTATTATGGCTGAAAAATTACAAAGGGAACTGAGCAATCGCCACATACAATTAATTGCAATTGGCGGTGCAATTGGTACAGGCTTATTCTTAGGTGCTGGTCAAACGATTGCATTAACCGGCCCTTCAATTCTATTAACATACATCATTATAGGATTTATGTTATTTATGTTTATGCGAGGTTTAGGAGAAATCATTATACAGAATACTGAATTTAAATCTTTCGCAGATGTAACCAATACATATATTGGGCCTTTTGCAGGATTTGTTACCGGATGGACATACTGGTTCTGTTGGATTATTACAGGTATGGCTGAAGTAACGGCTGTGGCAAAATATGTTAGCTTTTGGTTCCCAGAAATTCCAAACTGGATAAGTGCACTATTTTGTGTACTGTTATTAATGTCATTCAACCTACTTAGCGCAAGACTTTTCGGAGAATTAGAATTTTGGTTCTCTATCATTAAAATAGCGACAATTATTGGTTTAATAGTAGTTGGTTTCGTCATGATTCTATTTGCATTTAAAACTCAATTCGGGCATGCCAGTTTCACAAATCTATATGAACACGGCATATTCGCTAAAGGTGCTTCTGGATTCTTTATGTCTTTCCAAATGGCATTATTCTCATTTGTAGGAATTGAAATGATTGGTGTTACAGCTGGGGAAACAAAAGATCCAGTTAAAACAATTCCAAAAGCAATTAACAGTGTACCCATTAGAATTTTAATATTTTACGTTGGTGCGTTAGCGGTTATCATGTCTATTATCCCATGGCAGCAAGTTGATCCTGATAACAGTCCATTCGTAAAATTATTCGCATTGATCGGAATTCCGTTTGCTGCGGGCTTGATTAATTTTGTAGTATTAACCGCTGCTGCTTCATCATGTAACAGTGGTATATTCTCAAATAGCCGTATGCTTTTTGGTTTATCAAGTCAACAACAAGCACCTCCGAACTTTACTAAAACGAATAAATATGGCGTTCCACATGTTGCAATCTTTGCTTCATCAGCATTATTACTTGTGGCAGCATTACTAAACTATATTTTCCCAGATGCGACAAAAGTATTTACGTATGTGACTACCATCTCTACAGTGTTATTTTTAGTTGTATGGGGTCTGATTATCATTGCATATATCAATTATAGTCGTAAAAACCCAGATCTACATAAAAATGCTACGTACAAACTATTAGGTGGTAAATATATGGGCTACTTAATATTTGTATTCTTCATTTTTGTGTTCGGGTTATTATTTATTAATGTTGATACAAGACGTGCAATTTATTTTATTCCTATTTGGTTTATACTATTAGGATTTATGTACTTAAGATATAAACGTATCGCTGCTAAATCAAATAAATAACAACAAGTTTTACCCCTGTTGAATATATTAAAGTTCAACAGGGGTTTTTATATGCAACTTATAATATTAAATTGCGTACTTGGCTCAATGCTTTTACTTTCTCATCTATTTAATAATGTATCATTTCAGAAATACATCCATACTTCTATTTTATAATAACTTTCCAAAGTAATATGAGTGAAGGTTTAAAGGTGATAATGTACATGTATAAAAGATATAAACATTTATATAGATTTCCATTCATACACTATCATTATCAAATAACCTATTAATTACGTCATAAAATACCAGATGAACCAAAAAACGCCTTTCCATTGTTGATAAATGGAAAGACGTTTTTTATAAATTATAGTACGTTTGCATATCCTTCAAAGATTTTACCTTGAGCAGCATCAATCGTAACTAACATGTTATTGCTTATGTTTTTAACAGCTTTTTCTACACCTACAACTGTTGGAATACCTTTTTCTAAACCAACAATTGCACTTGGTGATGTAATACCATTTTCTTCTGTAATTAAGCCTAAAGCTTTTTCTACATAAGGTACAAACGTTTCATCGATTGAGTTAGTAACGATAACTTTGTCAGATAAATCTTTACCTTCTAAATCTTTAACAGTTTCAGCAACTAACGTAGTACCAACAACTGATCCACGTCCAATACCTTGACCATTAGCAATTTCGTCACCAACTAGGTGAATTTTCATCATATTAGTAGTTCCAGTTTCACCAGTTGGTACACCAGCAGTAATAATGATTAAATCACCATTAGTTACTCTACCAGTTTCAACAGCTGTTGCAACTGCATTGTTTAACAATGCATCTGTACTCTTACGTCCTTTTTTAACTACAGGTTGAACTCCCCAAACAATTGAACATTGACGTGCAGTTTCTTCACTTGGAGTCACTGCAATAATGTCTGAATGCGGACGATATTTAGAGATAGTACGTGCCGTTGAACCACTTTCAGTAGCAGCTACAATTGCTTTAACATTTAAGTTTAAAGCTGTATGTGCAACCGAAATACCGATAGCATTCACTAATGAAGTTTCAACTAATTTAGTACGATCTGACAATAACTTTTTGTAATCTTGGGCTGCTTCAGCTGATACAGCAATATTTCTCATTGTTTTAACAGCTTCTTCAGGATATAAACCAGCAGCAGTTTCACCAGATAACATTACTGCATCTGTACCATCATAGATTGCGTTGGCAACGTCACTAGCTTCTGCACGTGTAGCACGTGGGTTACGTTGCATAGAATCTAACATTTGTGTAGCTGTAATAACTGGTTTACCTAATTTGTTACATTGTCTGATTAAATCTTTTTGAACCATTGGTACTTTTTCAGGTGGAATTTCAACACCCATGTCACCACGTGCAACCATTAAACCATCAGACACTTCAAGAATTTCCGCAATATTATCAATACCTTCTTGGTTTTCAATTTTAGGGAATACTGAAATGTTAGCTTTTTGTTCTTCTAAAATTTCACGAATTTCTAAAACATCACTAGGACGACGTACGAAACTTGCTGCAATGAAGTCAACATTTTCTTTAATACCGAAACGGATATCTTCAGCATCTTTTTCTGTAATACCAGGTAAACTTACTCTTACACCAGGTAAGTTAACACCTTTTTTGTTTTTAAGCTCACCAGAGTTTAAAATATCACATTTAACTTCTTTTTTAGCATGATCAATATCTTTAACTTGTAATTCAATTAAGCCATCATCAAGTAAAATGTATGAACCTACTTGAACATCGTTAATTAAGTTTTCATATGTTACTGAGAACTTTTCAGGTGTTCCTTCAACTTCATTCATGCTAACAATAACTTCGTTACCACGTTCAAGTTCAATGATACCGTCTTTCATATTATGCGTACGAATTTCTGGACCTTTCGTATCTAATAAAATTGCTACAATTTTGTCTAATCTTTTAGCTACTTTACGAATTGTATCAATTCTACCTTTATGCTCTTCATGACTACCATGTGAAAAGTTTAATCGTGCAACGTTCATACCAGCATTGATTAATTTCTCAATCATTTCTTCTGATTCTGAAGCTGGTCCAATTGTACATACAATTTTAGTTTTTCTCATTTTATAATTCCTCCTGAAATCTTATATAGATAACTTGTTAGCAAGTTCATATAGACTATAATCAAATTTATGATCTTTACCATCAAAAATTTCATCAAAAGATGTTGCTACAATTTTATTGTTCTTAATTCCAACACCCTTAGCTGTTTCACCTTGCATTAATAAGTCTACCGCATATCCACCTAAACGTGATGCTAAAACTCTATCCGCACCTGTTGGGCTACCACCACGTTGAACGTGACCTAACACAGACACTCTATTATCAACATTGATGTATTGTGATAATTCTTTTTGACAATCTTGCGCAGTCATGCAACCTTCTGCTACAAGAACGATTGAGTGTTTCTTACCACGTTTAATACCTTGTTCAATTTTATCAGCTATTTCTTTAATATCTGTTTTCACTTCTGGAACTACAATTGTCTCAGCACCAACTGATAATCCAGCCCATAATGCTAGATCTCCACAATCACGGCCCATTGCCTCAATGATAAATGTTCGTGCGTGACTTGACGCAGTATCTCTAATTTTGTCGACTAATCCAATAATCGTATTTAATGCTGTGTCAAATCCAATTGTAAAATCAGTACCATTGATATCATTGTCAATCGTACCAGGAATACCGATAGTTTGAATTTCTTTGCATTCCTCACTGATGCGTTGTGCACCGCGATAACTACCGTCACCACCAATAACTACAAGGCCCTCAATCCCTCTTTTACGTAAGTTTTCGATTGCAACTTTACGTACTTCTTGCTCCTTAAACTCTGGACATCTTGCTGAATACAAGAATGTACCTCCACGCTGAATCGTATCCCCAACTGATCCTAATTCAAGTTTATGAATATCATCATTTAACAATCCTTGGTAACCATGATACACACCATAAACTTCAATTTCATTGTAAATTGCTGTACGAACAACTGCTCTTACGGCAGCATTCATTCCAGGTGAATCTCCACCACTAGTTAAAACTGCAATTTTCTTCATGACGACATACCTTTCTATAACTGATTTATCTTTAACTCTAAATTACCACAAATTGATATGTCATTCCATCAAAACTAATGTATTGAATTGATGTAAACGTTTTAAATATTGAATTTTATTTTAACTTAATTAAAAAAAGATTAGTAGCCACAATTTTGACTACTAATCTTAGTTAAAATTCAGTATCTAAATATAAAATTATTGTTCTAATGTACTTCAATTTATGGTAAAACCCAGTATCGATTTAACATAAAAATGCTCAAGTTGATTATTCTATATAAGAACCGATATTTCTGAATTTTTCAAACCGATCATTAGCAATTTCATCACGTGATAATGACTCAAGTGAATCTAACTGTTCAACAAACGCTGATTTTATAGCTAAAGCTTGCTGTTCAATATCTTTATGTGCACCGCCAAGTGGTTCAGAAATGACATCATCTATAATACCTAATTGCTTAATATCATGGGCAGTAATTTTCATTGTTTCAGCTGCAATTTTAGCCAAATTACTGTCTTTCCATAATAATGCCGCTGCACCTTCAGGAGATATAACAGAGTAAGTACTATTCTCTAACATCAATACTTTATTGGCAATACCAATACCTAGGGCACCTCCACTGCCACCTTCACCAATGACAATCGCAATAACTGGTACTTTTAGTGAAGCCATCTCAATCAAATTTGTTGCGATAGATTCACTTTGTCCACGTTCTTCAGCAGCTTTACCAGGATATGCACCTTTTGTATCTATAAATGTAAAGATAGGACGATTGAATTTTTCAGCTTGTTTCATTAAACGTAATGCTTTTCGATAACCTTCTGGATGCGCCATACCAAAATTCCGATAAATATTATCTTTTGTATCTTTTCCACGTTGTTGTCCAATAACCGTAACAGCACGACCATTTAAAAAGCCAATACCACCAATCATTGCTGGATCATCTCTAAAATTACGATCACCATGTAGTTCCATAAACGAATCAAAGATATATGGAATATAATCTAGGGTCGTAGGTCTTTCTTGCAAACGCGCAATTTGCACACGATCCCATGGTTTTAAATTTGTATATATTTTTTTAGTTTCTCGTTCCAATGACGCTTCAAGCATGTCAATTTCTTCTTGTAAATCCACATCATTTTTATCTTGAGACTCTTTTAAAGATTCAATTTTATTTCGAATTTCAAAAAGTGGTTTTTCAAAATCTAACATTATTTAGTCACCTCTTGATGGATTTTTAGAATTTCAGACAATGTTTGACGCATATCATTACGATGTACAACTTTGTCCAATTGTCCATGCTCTAATAAAAATTCTGCAGTTTGGAAATCATCTGGCAATTTTTCGTTTATTGTCTGCTCTATAACTCGACGACCTGCAAAACCTATCAACGCTTTTGGCTCACTTAAATTTATATCACCAACTGATGCAAAACTTGCAGATACACCACCAGTAGTTGGATGTGTTAAATATGATATATATAATAGTCCAGCGTCAGAATGACGTTTTAAAGATACACTGGTTTTACCCATTTGCATCAAGGAAATAATACCTTCTTGCATACGTGCACCACCACTTGCAGAGAAAAGAATAAATGGTAAACGGTTCTCAGTGCAGTAATCAATGATGCGACATATCTTTTCACCGATAACCGATCCCATACTTCCCATTCTAAAACGTGAATCCATGACAGCAACGCCAAATTTCATACCATCTAGTTGCGCTGTACCAGTCACTACTGCTTCTTTAAGACCTGTCTTTTGTTGGTCCTTTTCAATTTTTTCTATATAACTTGGAAAATCTAATGGATTCGCAGAGGTCATTCCCTTATCGAATTCTGTAAATGATCCTTCATCAGAAATTGCTTCTATACGTTTATACGCAGTTAAAGCAATATGATGATCACAATTAAAGCACACATTTAAATTTTCAGCTAATTCTTTTGTGTACATAATTTTCTTACACTTTGGACACTTAGTCATAATACCTGCAGGCACATCATTATTTTTAGAGTCTTGTACTGTAAGATATTTCTTTTTCTTTGTTCGATTAAAAAAATCTTTAAACATAGGAAAACCTCCAAATAACCTCTGTTCTAACCATTTAGAGCCTTAAACTGAACTTGACCAGTTAAAAACGGGTTTAAATTTATTTGATTTATATTCGTTTGACTGTTGAATGTTTATCATAAACTTTCATTTTCATCATTTTAATGACTCTTTATTGCTAACTTTTAAGCAATTTAATTAAACGTTAATTATTTTTATTGTAAATCTGTAAGTTTCATTGTTTTATCATACACATCTTGCGGATTAACTTCAATCCTAGCTACTCCAGATTCCATTGCCGCTTTAGCAACATTACGAGCAACTGATGGCGCCACACGTTTATCAAACGGTCCTGGGATACAGTAGTCTTCATTTAATTCAGAACTATCTATTAAATCAGCAATCGCTTCTACAGCTGCCTTTTTCATTTCTTCATTTATATGTGTAGCTTCAACCTCTAATGCACCTCTAAAAATACCAGGAAAAGCTAATACATTATTAATTTGGTTAGGATAGTCTGAACGTCCTGTACCAACAACTCGTGCACCTGCCGCTTTGGCATCATCAGGTATTATTTCAGGATTTGGATTAGCCATTGCAAATATAATTGGATTATCTGCCATACTCTTAACCATATCTTGTGACAGCGCATTAGCTACAGAAACTCCAATAAATACATCTGCGTCTTTTACGACTTCTTCTAAAGACCCTTCAATCTTATCTTTATTTGTCCATTTAGCTACAACATCTTTCGTAGGATTCATACCATATGAACGTCCTTCAAAAATTGCGCCTCTTGAGTCACACATAACCATATTTCTTACACCATACGCGTATAGTAATTTAACAATGGCTATTCCTGCTGCACCAGCACCATTTAGTACAACTTTTATTTTAGCAATATCTTTGTTAACAACTCTCAATGCATTTACCAAACCTGCCATTGTTACAATTGCTGTACCATGTTGATCGTCATGGAATACCGGAATATTAGTTTCTTTTTTCAATCGTTCTTCAATTTCAAAACAACGTGGTGCCGAAATATCCTCTAAATTAATACCACCATAATTAGGTTCTAACAACTTAACTGTTTTAATGATTTCTTCGGTATCAGTTGTATTTAACGCAATAGGCACCCCATTGATACCAGCGAAGCTTTTGAATAATACTGCTTTACCTTCCATTACAGGAATACTTGCTTCAGGTCCAATGTTACCTAAACCTAATACCGCTGTTCCATCAGTAATAACCGCAACTGTATTTCCTTTAATTGTGTAATCATACACTTTCCTTTTATCTTCATAAATATCTTTACACGGTTCAGCAACGCCAGGTGAGTATGCTAAACTTAATTCCTCTTTATTAGTAACTTTTACATTTGGTTTAACTTCTAATTTACCTTGATTACGTTTGTGCATTTCCAATGCTTCATCTCTTAATGACATGAAATCAGCCCCTAATTCAATATTTATTTTTAAAAAATAACTTGGATAAAACGCATTACATTATAAAAGTAAAAATATTGGGTAAATCTGAATGAGTAAGAATTTATGCTTTTGATTATGTAACACAAATAGCGATAAACGATAATAAAATAATATTTTTAAAGATACATTAAACCATACTATCTAAAGATATACCTTTAATTATTATAATGGATAGCAAAAACCAATATATCAAAAAGTTATTATTTTTTCGTACGATATATCGACAAAATTCTTTACTCAATTTATGTATACTGCTTTTTGTGCTAATTATTCTTATGGATTAATCAATAATGTAAAGTGAAACTCATAAAAATAATAAGCATAAAAAACTAATATAAACGCAAACTGATGGTTAAAAAATATCTAACCATCAGTTTACTATATCATAATTTATTAGTTGATAAAAGTTATATAAGCCTAATATCACTAGGGTTAAAGGATTGTATAAAATTATTAAACATACTATCTTTTTGATTAATATATCCTAAAGTAGTCATTTGTTTAATCGTTTCATCATAAAAGGATAACACAACATCATTGGCATTTTCTTTCGTAGCTTTAATCATCTCTTCAAACGTATCTATATGTGATTTATTTCTAATTATAATTTGTTTGGCAAATGCTAATTTTTGTTCTTCAAAAGTGGCTAATGTTTGAATCTCATTTATAATTAGTTGACGTTGTTGCTTTCTATGGTCAAATTTCCCGCTGACTATAAACAAGTCATTATGTGATAACAACTCTTCGTACTTTTTAAACTGATTAGGGAAAATCACACCATCTAAAGTTTCGATGCCATCATTTAATGTGACGAATGCCATATTTTGACCATTTTTAGTTCGAATTTGTTTAACTTTATCAAACTGCACTAATATAGGCTTATTATTCTGCGCGTTACTCAATTTAAATATCGTTAAATATTGTTTGGCAACAAACATTTTATCTACTGGATGTTGTGAAACATAAAATCCTAAATATTCTTTTTCATACTGACTAATAAGTGCATCAGGCAATTCTTCTTTATCTTCATACATCTGTTTTGGCGTTAAAATATCAAATAGAAAACCATCTTGTTCAATGTTTAAATCACCATCCAACACTTGATCAATAGCTTGTAACAACGTTGAACGTGTTTTACCAAAAGCATCAAATGCTCCCACTAAAATCAGTGCTTCAAGTAACTTTCTTGTTTTGACTCGCTTCGGTATACGTCTAGCAAAATCAAAGAAATCTTTAAATTTGCCGTTCTGATAACGTTCATCAACAATCACTTTTACACTTTGATAACCTACACCTTTAATTGTACCTATTGATAAATAAATACCTTCATGGGAAGGTTTATAAAACCAATGACTTTCGTTAATGTTCGGTGGCAATATAGTGATACCTTGTTTTTTTGCTTCTTCTATCATTTGAGCAGTTTTCTTCTCACTTCCAATAACATTACTTAAAATATTTGCGTAAAAATAATTTGGATAATGGACTTTTAAAAAGCTCATAATGTATGCAATTTTAGAATAGCTGACAGCATGTGCTCTAGGAAAACCATAATCTGCAAATTTCAGAATCAAATCAAATATTTGCTTACTAATGTCTTCGTGATAACCATTTTCCTTTGCACCTTCTATAAAATGTTGACGCTCACTTTCAAGAACAGCTCTATTTTTTTTACTCATTGCTCTTCTTAAAATATCCGCTTCACCATAACTGAAGTTTGCAAATGTGCTCGCTATTTGCATAATTTGCTCTTGATAAATAATAACACCGTAAGTATTTTTTAATATAGGTTCTAAATGTGGATGTAAATATTGAACTTTGCTTGGATCATGTCTTCTTGTAATGTAAGTTGGAATTTCTTCCATTGGACCTGGTCTATACAAAGAAGTTACAGCAACAATATCTTCAAAGTGTTCCGGCTTTAATTTTTTTAATACACTTCTTACACCGTCAGACTCTAATTGGAATATGCCAGTCGTATCTCCTTGCGACAACAATTCAAACACTTTTTGATCATCGAACGGAATCTTTTCGATATCAATATTAATACCTAAATCTTTTTTGACTTGTATTAAGATTTGATGAATAATCGATAAGTTTCTCAACCCTAGAAAATCTATTTTTAATAACCCAATTCGTTCGGCTTCAGTCATTGTCCATTGCGTTAATAATCCTGTATCCCCTTTCGTTAAAGGGGCATATTCATATAATGGATGGTCATTAATAATAATTCCTGCCGCATGTGTAGATGTATGTCTTGGTAAACCTTCTAACTTTTTACAAATACTGAACCAGCGTTCATGTCGATGGTTTCGATGTACAAATTTTTTAAAATCGTCAATTTGATATGCTTCATCAAGTGTAATTCCTAATTTATGTGGGATTAAACTTGAAATTTCATTTAATGTAACTTCATCAAACCCCATAATTCGTCCAACATCTCTAGCAACCGCTCTTGCAAGCAGATGACCGAAAGTCACAATTCCAGATACATGTAGCTCGCCATATTTTTCTTGGACGTACTGAATGACCCTTTCTCGGCGTGTATCTTCAAAGTCAATATCTATATCAGGCATTGTTACACGTTCTGGGTTTAAAAAACGTTCAAATAATAGATTGAATTTAATAGGATCAATCGTTGTAATACCTAGTAAATAACTGACCAGTGAGCCAGCTGAAGAACCACGACCTGGACCTACCATCACATCATTCGTTTTCGCATAATGGATTAAATCACTTACTATTAAGAAATAATCTTCAAAACCCATATTAGTAATAACTTTATACTCATATTTCAATCGCTCTAAATAGACGTCATAATTAAGTTCTAATTTTTTTAATTGTGTAACTAAGACACGCCACAAATATTTTTTAGCTGATTCATCATTTGGTGTCTGATATTGAGGAAGTAGAGATTGATGATATTTTAATTCTGCATTACACTTTTGAGCTATAACATCAACCTGCGTTAAATATTCTTGGTTAATATCTAATTGTTTAATTTCCTTTTCAGTTAAAAAATGTGCACCAAAATCTTCTTGATCATGAATTAAGTCTAATTTTGTATTGTCTCTAATAGCTGCTAATGCAGAAATCGTATCGGCATCTTGACGTGTTTGGTAACAAACATTTTGAATCCATACGTGCTTTATACCCTGAATCGAAATACTAAGGTGGTCCATATATGTGTCATTATGGGTTTCAAACACTTGTACAATATCACGATGTTGATCACCGACTTTTTTAAAAATGATAATCATATTGTTAGAAAATCGTTTTAATAATTCAAACGACACATGTTCTAATGCATTCATTTTTATTTCCGATGATAGTTGATACAAATCTTTTAATCCATTATTATCTTTTGCTAAAACAACGGTTTCAATAGTGTTTAAACCGTTTGTCACATATATTGTCATACCAAAAATCGGTTTAATGTTATTTGCTATACATGCATCATAAAATTTAGGAAAACCATACAATACATTGGTGTCAGTTATGGCAAGTGCATCAACATTTTCAGACACAGCAAGTCTTACGGCATCTTCTATTTTTAAGCTTGAATTTAACAAATCATAAGCCGTATGAATATTTAAATATGCCACCATGATTGAATGGCTCCTTTCTATTAGTTAAGTTTTGTGCGTAAAGCTGTAGCAAGTTGCTCAAATTCATCCCAGCTGTTCACTGAAACTCCTGACGCATTCGGATGACCACCGCCACCAAAATCTTGCGCAATATCATTAATAATCAATTGACCTTTAGAGCGTAAGCGACATCTTATTTCACTACCCTCATCAACTGCAAACACCCATATTTTCAAACCTTTGATGTCAGCAATTGTATTAACAAACTGAGATGCTTCATTTGGCTGAATACCGAATTGCTCCAATACATCTTCAGTTATTTTAACTTGGCAGAATCCATCATCCATAAGTTCGAAATGTTGTAAAACATAACCTTGAAACGGCAACATTTTTGGATCCTTCTCCATCATTTTATTTAAAAGCACATTATGATCAATATCATGTCCAATTAACTTTCCAGCAATTTCCATTGTATGTTCTGAGGTATTGTTAAAAAGGAATCGCCCAGTATCACCGACGATACCAAGGTATAAAACACTCGCGATATCTTTATTAACAATTGCTTCATCATTAAAATGTGAGATTAAATCATAAATGATTTCACTTGTAGATGACGCGTTCGTATTAACTAAATTAATATCACCATACTGATCAACTGCAGGATGATGATCTATTTTAATAAGTTTACTACCTGTACTATAACGTTCATCGTCAATTCGTGGAGCATTGGCAGTATCACATACAATTACAAGCGCATCTTGATATGTTTTATCATCAATGTTATCTAACTCTCCAATAAAACTTAATGATGATTCCGCTTCACCCACTGCAAATACTTGCTTTTGCGGAAATTTCTGCTGAATATAGTATTTTAAACCAAGTTGTGAACCATATGCATCAGGATCTGGTCTAACATGTCTGTGTATAATAATTGTATCGTTGTCTTCGATACATTTCATAATTTCATTCAAAGTACTAATCATTTTCATACTCCCTTTTTTAGAAAAGTTGCTTAATTTAAGCATTAGTCTATATCAAAATATCTAAATTATAAAAATTGTAACTACCATATTAAACTATTTGCCCGTTTTAATTATTTAGATATATATTTTCATACTAATTAGTTCATAACGAGTATAGGACATCAATCAATATTATATTAGCAACAGTTGACCAAATAAAAAATACACATATAACAAGCTTTTTAATTCAGGGGCCCCAACATAGAAGGTGACGTAATGTCAGCTTACTATAATGTGCAAGTTGGGGTGGGCCCCCAACACAAAGAATTTCGAAAAGAAATTCTACAAACAATGCAAGTTGGGGTGGGACCCAACATAGAGAATTTCGAAAAGAAATTCTACAGACAATGCAAGTTGGACTCCAACATTTGTGTGAAATCTATCTTATGCCTATTTTCTCTGCTAAGTTCCTATACTTCGTCAAACATTTGGCATATCACGAGAGCGCTCGCTACTTTGTCGTTTTGACTATGCATGTTCACTTCTATTTTGGCGAAGTTTCTTCCGACGTCTAGTATGCCGAAGCGCACTGTTATATGTGATTCAATAGGTACTGTTTTAATATACACGATATTTAAATTCTCTATCATGACATTACCTTTTTTAAATTTACGCATTTCATATTGTATTGTTTCTTCTATAATGCTTACAAATGCCGCTTTACTTACTGTTCCGTAGTGATTGATTAACAGTGGTGAAACTTCTACTGTAATTCCATCTTGATTCATTGTTATATATTTGGCGATTTGATCGTTAATTGTTTCACCCATTTGAGGCTGTCTTCCTAAAAGTTGCATAGACTTTAAAACATCTTGTCTATTAATCACACCCACTGTCTTTTTATTACTCGAAACGACAGGAATCAATTCAATACCTTCCCAAATCATCATATGCGCACAACTTGCTACTGTACTCATAGCATTTACATAAATAGGATTTCGCGTCATCACTTTATCTATTTCGTCGTCGTCCTTTGTATTAATCATCTCTCGACTTGTTACAATACCTACTAATTTATAAGACTCATTAACTACCGGAAATCTTGTATGGCCAGTTCGATTCGCCATACGCTTATAATCTGCTATTTTCATCGTATCAAACAGCACAGATAAATCATCTAATGGCGTCATTATATCTTGAACTATTAAGATATCTTTTCGTATTTTCTGATTAAAAAGTGCTTTGTTGATAATATTTGCAACTAGGAATGTATCATAACTTGATGATAGAACAGGTAAATCATGTTCATTCGCAAAATTAATAACTTTATTAGATGGCTTAAATCCACCAGTAATTAATATAGCCGTGCCTCTTTTTAAAGCTTCAATCTGCACATCTTCGCGATTTCCGACAATCAATAATGTCTTTGGACCAATATACTTTAAAATATCTTTGAGTTCCATTGCTCCAATTGCAAATTTAGACACCATCTTAGTGATACCTTTGTTGCCACCTAACACTTGGCCATCAATAATATTGACAATTTCATTAAAAGTTAAATGTTCAATTTCATTACGATTACGTTTTTCGATTCGAACCGTACCAACACGATCTATCGTTGCGACCATGCCCATTTTATCAGCATCTTTAATTGCACGATATGCTGTCCCTTCAGATACGTTTAAAAATTTAGCGATTTTACGCACCGAAATTTTAGAGCCTATAGATAACGATTCAATATAATCTAAAATTTGTTCATGTTTTGTCATTCTTTACCTCTTCTTTTCGAACAGTATTAACTACATTATAACTTTATTTTGGATAAAAAGCATTGAAGTGAAATGAAATAATGATCGTTTCACCTATTTTATTTTTTGAAAATATACAACAAACACAAAGATCACAAAATCTTTAATTTTAAATGGAAAAATCCATTATTATTTATTAGAATGTAAGTGAGGAGGGATGTACTAATGTATAAAAATATATTACTTGGTGTAGACACCCAGTTGAAAAATGAAAAAGCACTAAAAGAAGTGTCTAAATTAGCTGGCGAAGGTACAGTCGTAACAGTTTTAAACGCAATCAGCGAACAAGATGCTCAAGCATCAATTAAAGCAGGTGTTCATTTAAACAAACTTACTGAAGAACGAAGCAAGCGATTGGAAAAAACACGCAAAGCTTTAGAAGATTATGGTATTGATTATGACCAAATAATTGTTCGTGGTAATGCAAAAGAAGAACTATTAAAACATGCTAATAGCGGTAAATACGAAATTGTTGTTTTAAGTAACCGTAAAGCAGAAGACAAAAAGAAATTTGTACTTGGAAGTGTCAGCCACAAAGTAGCAAAACGTGCGACTATCCCTGTATTAATCGTTAAATAAAATTTTTATCCAGAATCACAAATAATCTTTCAATCATGATGCAGTCTCAAACGACTGAGTAAACACAAGAAATGATTATGACTGTGGTTCTGGTTTTTTTATATTATTCACTATTTAACCAACAACTTGTATCAAACAAAACCATTTTGAACCAAAAACATAATCAATATCATAACCCAGCAGGAGTTGACTATGGGGCCCCAACATAGAGAATTTCGAAAAGAAATTCTACAGACAATGCAAGTTGGGCTGGGCCCCAACATGGAAGCTGACGAAAAAGTCAGCTTACAATATCAGTAGAATATAAAAACACTCACTAAAAATATGCGGACGATAACTTCCACATAGATTAGCGAGGTGTTTTTTAGTGTAAAATCTATATTCTATTTAAAACTGAACAGATTCACCTGGTTTTAAAATTTGCACGTCCCCTACATTAACAGCATCTTTAAATTGTTGTGGATCTTGTTCGATTAATGGGAATGTATCATAATGAATCGGTACAGAAATTTTTGGTTTAATAAATTCATTAATAGCATAACTTGCATCATCAATACCCATCGTAAAATTATCTCCAATTGGTACAAAACATACATCAACTGGATGACGTTTCGCAATAAGTGACATGTCACTAAACAGACCTGTATCACCAGTATGATAAATTGTTTTTCCTTCAACTTCAAACACGATACCCATTGGCATACCTAAATAAACTGGAATACCATTTTCATGTGTAAAACTTGAACTATGAAATGCTTGAACAAATTTAACGCTTCCGAAATCAAAGTTTGCTTTACCACCAATATTCATACCATGAACATTTTCAACACCGTGATATGAAGAAAGATAGTCAGCCATTTCTGCACTTCCAATTACTGTTGCTCCTGTTTTCTTTGCTAGTTCCACAACATCACCAAAGTGATCAAAATGACCGTGCGTTAAAACGATATAGTCTACCTGCACTGTTTCAATATTCAAATCACACTTAGGGTTATTTGATATAAACGGATCTACGATAACCTTTTTGTTGTTCCCTTCTAAATAAATCGTTGATTGACCATGAAATGATAACTTCATTTGAGCATCCTCCTATCAATTGCTATATAAATTTAGTACCCTTTTGCCACTTAATTATAACAAATTCTCAAATTTTAAAAATTGAAAATCTAGTTAATGTATTAGCTCGATTTTGAAATCTAATAATAATTGGCATAAAATGTAAGTAATATTATGTTGAGGAGTGTTTATAAAATGACAAAAATATCAAAAATAATAGACGAACTGAACAATCAACAAGCTGATGCAGCATGGATTACAACACCGTTGAATGTATATTATTTTACTGGATACCGTAGCGAACCCCATGAAAGATTATTTGCATTATTGATTAAGAAAGATGGTAAACAAGTACTATTTTGTCCAAAAATGGAAGTCGAAGAAGTCAAAGCATCACCTTTCACAGGTGAAATCGTTGGATATTTAGACACTGAAAATCCTTTTTCACTTTATCCTCAAACAATCAATAAATTACTAATTGAAAGCGAGCACTTAACAGTAGCACGCCAAAAACAATTAACCTCTGGTTTCAATGTCAATTCATTCGGAGATGTTGATTTAACAATCAAACAATTGAGAAATATTAAATCCGAAGATGAAATTAGCAAAATACGTAAAGCTGCTGAGTTAGCAGATAAGTGTATCGAAATTGGTGTTTCTTATTTAAAAGAAGGTGTGACTGAACGTGAAGTAGTCAACCATATTGAGCAAACTATCAAACAATATGGCGTCAATGAAATGAGTTTTGATACGATGGTTTTATTTGGAGATCATGCCGCATCACCCCATGGCACACCAGGAGATCGCAGATTAAAAAGCAATGAGTATGTACTATTTGATTTAGGTGTAATTTATGAGCATTATTGTAGCGATATGACACGTACCATCAAATTTGGTGAACCTAACAAAGAAGCACAAGAAATTTATAATATTGTATTAGAAGCAGAAACATCTGCAATCCAAGCAATTAAACCTGGAATACCTTTAAAAGATATCGATCATATCGCTAGAAATATTATTTCAGAAAAAGGTTATGGTGAATATTTCCCTCATCGCTTAGGTCATGGTCTAGGATTACAAGAACATGAATATCAAGATGTTTCAAGTACTAATTCTAATTTGTTAGAAGCTGGCATGGTTATTACAATCGAACCAGGTATTTATGTACCTGGTGTTGCAGGTGTAAGAATTGAAGATGACATACTTGTCACTAATGAAGGATACGAAGTATTAACACATTACGAAAAATAAGGAGTGGGACAAAAATGAAAAGCTTGTTACAAGCGCATTCTCATTCAGTCAAACACTGACAATACAACATTGTAGCGCCTAAAACATAAATTTTTGTCCAAGTCTAACTGCAATATATAACAAACAAGCTAGAAACACATATGCAGGTACATTCATCAGTAACATGTAATGAATCAAATCAATATCATTCATGTTCGATGATTTCTTCGCATTGTTTCTAGCTTTAATTTATCATTATTTAATTTTAATAACCAAGGAGATGAAAACGTCATTCTTTAGTACGCTGTAATCCATTCCCTTTTCATTAAATTCAAATTATAATTGTAATGCTTCTTCTACAGATTTATATTCCATTTCAAATGCCTCTGCAACGCCTTTATTGGTTACGTGACCTTTGTAAGTATTTAAACCTAATGATAATGGTTGATTTGATTTAAATGCTTCTCTATACCCTTTATTAGCTAGCATGAGCGCATAAGGTAGCGTAGCATTATTTAAAGCTAACGTCGAAGTACGCGGTACTGCACCTGGCATATTTGCAACTGCATAATGAACCACACCATGCTTAATATATGTAGGATCATCATGTGTCGTAATTTTATCAGTTGTTTCAAAAATACCGCCTTGATCAATAGCAATGTCAATAATAACTGACCCATTTTTCATTTGTTTAATCATGTCTTCTGTTACAAGTCTTGGCGCTTTAGCACCTGGAATTAAAACTGCACCTATTACTAAATCACTTTGTTTAACATACAACTCAATATTCAACGGATTTGACATAATTGTATGTACACGTCCACCGAATAAATCATCTAATTGTTGTAAACGCTTTGGATTCACATCTAAAATCGTAACATCTGCACCTAGTCCTAGTGCAATTTTAGCTGCATTTGTTCCTGCTTGACCACCACCGATAATAGTTACTTTACCTTTAGGTACTCCTGGAACGCCACCTAGTAGAATTCCCATACCACCATTAAGTTTTTGTAGGAACTCTGCGCCAACTTGAGCGGACATTCTTCCTGCTACCTCACTCATTGGTGATAACAATGGTAAAGATCGGTCTGGTAACTGCACAGTCTCATATGCAATACTAATTACTTTTCTATCTATCAAAGCTTGTGTTAATTTTTCTTCATTTGCTAAATGAAGATAAGTGAATAATACAAGCCCTTCTTTAAAATATGGATATTCAGATTCAAGTGGTTCTTTAACTTTAATAACCATATCCACATCCCAAACTTTTGCTTGTTCAGCAACAATCTCAGCACCTGCTTCTTTGTAATCTACATCTTCAAAGAACGATCCTGAACCCGCATTTGTTTCCACTAAAACAGTATGCCCACTTTCTACTAAAGCGTGCACACCACTTGGTGATAAACCAACACGATTTTCATTATTTTTAATCTCCCTTGGTATACCAATTTTCATACCATCCACCTCCATAATCATCTTAACGCGAACATTTTGAAAGCGCAATCAAAAATCCACAAAATTGTAAAGGTTATTACACTGACTTTTCCGAAAATTGTGGTAAAATATAATTAAGAAAGAACAAGGAGGCACTTACTATGATTACTTACAAAAATATTTTAATCGCAGTTGACGGTTCACATGAAGCGGAATGGGCATTTAACAGAGCAGTTGGTGTTGCTAAACGTAACGATGCGAAGTTAACAATTGTGAATGTAATTGATTCAAGAACATATTCTTCTTATGAAGTTTATGATGCTCAATTTACTGAAAAATCTAAGCATTTTGCAGAAGAATTATTAAATGGTTATAAAGAAGTAGCTACTAACGCTGGTGTTAAAGATGTAGAAACGCGTCTAGAGTTTGGCTCTCCTAAATCTATCATTCCTAAAAAGCTTGCACATGAAATTAATGCAGACTTGATTATGAGTGGTACATCAGGCTTAAATGCCGTGGAAAGATTTATTGTTGGTTCTGTATCAGAATCTATCGTTCGTCATGCACCATGTGACGTGTTAGTTGTTCGTACTGAAGAGTTACCAGCAGACTTCCAACCACAAGTTGCAACAACTCAATTACGTGAAAAATATCAAAATTAAATATAGATGATCATTAGATAACTACTTGATCATTATGAACCAAGTGCAACTGTCTGCACTTGGTTTTTTTATTGTTTATAAATAAAACTCATTTAATAATGTTTTCATAATCTTCTTCGACTACTCAATTTTTAAGATATTCGCGAAAAGAGACATTACACTAGTTAATTTTCAAACAATACAAAAAGCGTCTACCTCCTACATATAATTGTAGCGGAGATAGACGCTTAATATTTATTAAAAAATTATTTTAAACCACCGAATGTCATAACATCACGGGCAATCATACTTTCTTCATCTGTTGGAATAACGACAACTTTAACTGGTGAATGAGGATAGTTAATAAATCCTTCTTTACCACGTAGTAAGTTTTCATTTTTCTTAGGATCCCAATAAACACCCATAAATTCTAAGCCTTCAAGAACTTTCGCACGAATTTCTACTGAGTTTTCACCGATACCTGCTGTAAATACGATAACATCAACACCATGCATTCTCGCAGCATATGATCCAATATATTTGTGAATTTTAGAAGCAAATACATCTAAAGCCATTTGTGAACGTGCTTTACCTGATTCAGCTTCTTCTGATAAGTCACGTAAATCACTAGATGTACCTGATAATCCTAATAAACCTGACTCTTTGTTTAAGATTTCCAATACTTGTTCAGCAGTTTTACCAGTTTTTTCCATAATAAATGGAATTAAAGCAGGGTCAATATTACCAGAACGAGTACCCATTGTTACACCAGCAAGTGGTGTGAAGCCCATTGATGTATCAATAGATTTACCGCCATCGATCGCTGCAATTGATGCTCCATTACCAATGTGACATGAAATAATACGTAAATCTTCAATTGGCTTATCTAACATTTCTGCCGCTCTTTGTGATACAAATTTATGGCTTGTACCATGGAAACCATACTTACGAATGCCATAATCTTTATAATAATGATATGGCAAGCTATATAGATATGCTTTTTCAGGCATTGTTTGATGGAATGCTGTATCAAAAATTGCCACATGAGGGATATTTGGTAATAATTTACGGAAAGCACGAATACCCATCAAGTTAGCTGGGTTGTGAAGCGGTGCTAATTCGCTTAATTCTTCAATTTCCTTTTCAACCTCGTCAGTAATAGCTACTGATTCAGGGAATTTTTCACCACCATGTACAACACGGTGACCTGTTCCATCGATATCGTTAATATCATTAATAATATTGTGCGCTTTAAAAGCATCCAACATGATATCAACTGCCTCAACGTGATCCTTGATATCTTGTACTGTTTTAACTTTTTCCCCGTTGACTTCAATTGTAAAAATTGAATCCTTCAATCCGATTCTTTCTACTAAACCTTTTGTTACTAATTCCTCTTCAGGCATTCTAATTAATTGAAATTTTAATGATGAACTACCAGCATTGATAGCCAAGATTAATTTTGACATAAGTAATGATCCTCCATCGTTTGCTTTTTATACTATTTCATTTCTCATTTTATCATTCATACAGTTTTATGACTATACTATTACAGATTATTTTTTAGGACGATTTGTGTCCATCCACTGATTTAACTCTGTCATAAATCCTTGAAATTGTGAAGGATTTTTGAAATCAGGAATATTTGCCAATAATACTTCAACTGGCTTTGTTTCACCCGATTTTTTCTTTTGTAAAATTAATATAGATTTTCGCGCTTTTTCATTTTTAAATAAAGTTGGTGGTAAATTTAAAAATGCTTGCATCTCTGTCTCTGTTGCAATATATTTTTCAAGCTGTTTTACATGTTCGCCTGTAAAAATATTACTCGGTACCACTAGAAAGGCATATCCAGCATCTTTTAATGCATTTATTGCTTGTTCTATTAATAAATAATGTGAATAACTATGTCCTTTTTCGAAACCTAGCTTAAACTCCTTACTTCTTTCATCAATTGGATAATAGCCTACTGGAAAATCACCAATAACGATATCTGCTTCTTCTAATGGTAGTGGCATAATGGCATCTTGAGGATACACATCGAAAGGAATTTCTAAGAAGTTTGCTAAATGTACACTAACACGTGATAAAACTGGATCAACTTCAATTAAATGATGCATAACCGCAATTTCAGGTAACACTTCTTTTACAGTAGCACTTAAATGACCGACACCACTTGCAATATCAACAATATGTAATTCTTCTTGGTTGTTCATAAAACGCTCAACTAAAAATCCTAGTATCAAGCCAATTGAATCTGGTGTAATTTGATGATTTGCTTGTATCTTTTCTTCCTGCATTAAACTTAAATATGCAAATTGGAATGCTTTACGTCGATCTTGTAACGTCGATTGTTCTAACAATCCTCTTTCATTGGTATATACTTGTTCCATTGCTAGTCCAAGATTTTCAATAAAACTTTGGCCATTTTCATTATTTAATGTTTTAGCTTTTTCATCTAATGTATGAAACAAGCGTTCCATAATTGTTTGTTGTTCTGCCATATTCGTCCCTCTCCAATAAAAAGTGCCCATAGGTCTTAGCAATCATAGAAAACAATTCTATTTTAATGCTGTTGACAACGATGGACACGATGTATACATTTTAAGATTTATCTCTTTAATGATTAAATATTTTTGTATGCAGCTAAAGCAGCATCAAAATCTGGGAAATCAGTACCTTCACTAACGATTTCTTTATAAACAACTTTATTATCTGCATCTAATACAAATACTGCACGAGCTAATAAGCGAAGTTCTTCCATAACAACGCCATAGTTTTCACCAAATGATAAGTCACGGTGGTCACTTAATGTAATGACATTGTCTAAACCTGCAGACGCGCACCATCTTTTTTGTGCGAATGGTAAGTCTGCTGAGATTGTAAGCACAATCCCCTCTTCTTTAGAAGCTTCAGAGTTGAATTTGCGAGTCTGCTGATCACAAACACCTGTATCAATTGATGGTACCACACTAATTAATTTCTTTTTACCAGCATAATCTGCTAATGTTACTTGATTTAAGTCATTATCTAACACTGTAAAATCAGGTGCAAAATCACCTTCATTAATTTGTTGACCTTTTAAGTGGATTGGTCCACCTTTGAATGTTATTTCAGTCATATACTTGACCTCCTGCATTTTAAAATTCTAACTACATCATACGACAATTTATGGTTTGATTACAATTTTCATGCTTTAATCAAAAGCAAATTTAATTTTATACAAATTGTTGAATATAATCAAAAGCATTTTTTAAAATTAAAATCGCAGTAATAATAATAAATAATACTTTTACATAGCCAACACCTTGTTTGATAGCAAAATGAGCCCCAGTATATGACCCAGCAATCATGCTTGTAGCCATAATTAAACCTATTACATAATCTACTTGTCCTAATACCATAAATAATACAAGCGCACCTATATTAGAAGCAAAGTTCAAAACTTTAGCATTTCCTGCAGCACTTAAAAAATCAAAACCAAAGACTAACAATACAAAAAGCATAAATGAACCTGTTCCCCCACCTACAAATCCATCATAAAAGCCGATTAATATAAAAAGTGCTGCAAATAGTATGGCTTTCTTAAATGTAAATTGAGTAAACGTACGTGTATTGCCCCAATCTTTTTTAAGTAATGTGAATATAAACACCGACGAAAGTGCAATAATGATTAAAGGTTTCAATATTTGTGACGGAACCATCGTTGCAATATATGCTCCACATGCAGATGCCAAAAATACAAAACCAAATAATTTGGCAACAACATATAAGTCCACTTTACCGGACCTTATAAACTTTATCGTACTAGTTAAAGAACCAAATGAACTTGCCAATTTATTTGTACCTAAAGCCACAGATGGTGGTAGACCGATTGCTAATAATGCTGGCGTAGAAATTAAACCGCCACCCCCTACAACCGAATCTATAAACGCCGCGATAAAACCAAATAAAATTATGATTATAATCATCGTTAAGTTCAAATCCATAGTTTAACATCCCCTTATGTTTAAATTTACTCTAGGATTTTATTTATAAAAAGTCGTTTATTAATTGGTTTGTTTGCTGTTCTTTAATAGTTTTATAATCACTAGTTATTTCAAGTGTTTCAATATTTTCAACAGCACGATTAATCATCTCTTCAAAATCAAAGACACTTTCATATTGAACTACCTTATCAAAGTTTGGTTCGGTTACTGGATTTTTAGGGGTGAAAATTGTACAACAATCTTCAAATGGTTGAATAGATGTTTCAAATGTACCAATTTCTTTCGATTTAATAATAATTTCTTCTTTATCGTAAGTTAATAAAGGACGTAATACAGGGGTAGACGTCACATTATTAATTGCATACATGCTATGAAGTGTTTGACTAGCTACCTGCCCTAGGTTTTCACCATTTACAATAGCTAAAGCCCCTATTTGATGTACTAATTTATCAGCAACACGCATCATCATACGTCTCGTTGAAGTCATTGTATATCTTGGATGTACAACTTTATTTACCTGTTTTTGCAATTCTGTAAATGGTACAATATGCAATTTAATTGGTCCAACACGTTCAGCTAAAATACGTGTCAATTCAATAACTTTTTCTTTTGCTTGATCACTTGTAAATGGTGGACTATGGAAATGAATCGCTTCAATTGTTACGCCTCGTCTCATCACTTCCATCCCAGCAACTGGTGAGTCTATGCCTCCTGAAAGCATTAGCAACGTTTTACCACCTGTACCTACTGGTAAACCACCAGCACCAGCTACCACTTCTTCATACATATAAATTGCATCTAATCTAACTTCTACTCTAATTTCATGATCTGGTCGTTTAACATTCACTGAAATATTGTCGAAGTGCTTCAATACTGCACCACCCAATTCACGCTGTAATTCATACGTATCCATTGGATAATTTTTGTCAGCCCGCTTTACATCAATTTTAAATGTACTGTCATTTTCAAATGTTTGTGCAAACTTAATTGCTGCTTCACGCATAGCTTCTATTGTTTTCTCAATTTTTAGCACCGGACTAATTGATTTAATACCGAAAATTTTTGATAATCGATATGTTATTTCATTTATATCTGCATGATCTTCAAGTTCAATATACATACGATCTCGTTTGCCTTTAACGACAAACCCATCAAGTCCTTTTAATGACTTATTTACATTATTTCTTAATTGATTTACAAATTTCTTTCTATTTGAACCCTTTAATGTTAACTCCCCGTATCTAACAAGCAAGTGATCATACTTCATTATTTTAGCAACTCCTTAATTTCCTCATAAATGATTATAAATATTTCTTTAAACCTTGCTATATCTTCTTTAGTTGTAGTAGCCCCAAATGATAATCTTATACTACCTTCAATAGACTTGTCTGATAATCCCATTGCAGCCAATACTTCATTTAATTTATTACGTTTAGATGAACAAGCACTCGTCGTAGATATCATAATGTCATATTTTGAAAAAGCATTAACTAATACTTCACCTTTTACGCCAGGAAAACTAATATTTAAAACGAATGGTGAACCTGAAGTTGAAGAATTAATATAAACTCCATGATACTTATTTAAAAATTGACGGACGTCATTATTTATCTCAGTAACAAATGCATTCAATGCTTCAAGGTTTTCATTAGCTATCTTCATCGCTTTAACCATTGCAATATCATTTGGCAAATTAACTGTTCCACTTCTAACGCCATATTCTTGACCACCACCATGGACAGTCGGTTCAACATTTTGAATGTGATTTACAAGTAAAACGCCTTGACCTTTTAAACCATTAAACTTGTGTCCACTTAAACTAATACTATCTACATTTGTTAAATCCATAGCTACTTTACCAAACGCTTGAACCGCATCTACATGAAAATGTGCTTTAGGATAATTTTTTAACGTTTCAGCCATCTTTGGAATGGGTTGAATTTGACCTGTCACATTATTTACATACATACATGTTACTAAACCGACTTTATCGGACATTAAATCGTTAAAATGTTGCAAATCAATAGTGCCATCTTTTGTTACATCAACATATTTAACTTTAAAGCCTTCGCGCTCTTCCAAATATCTGACAACTTCTAAAACAGACGGATGTTCTAAAACAGATGTAATTATTTCTCTTGCTGTATCAAATTTACGATAAGCCACACCTTTAAGCGCGATATTATTAGATTCCGTTGCACCGCTAGTGAAAACAACATCATATGTCATATTAGTATTGACCATATCATTTATTTGAGCTTTTGCTTGCTGTAATAATTGATTTGCCTGCAAACCAGCTTTATGCGGACTATTAGGATTAACATACATTGATTGATTTACTTTTAAATAAGTATATAACACTTCTTCAAATGCTTTCGTCGTTGCCGCATTATCTAGATATATCAAAATAAACACTTCTCTTTCATTAATCATCAATCTTTTAAAATTGTTTTTACTCAAGCATTATACTATTATCACATAAAAAATAAAGGCTATAGCAGAAATTAATCATTTTTCCACCCATTTTAATATGAATTGAACTATTTCACTCAATACATAGAACGATGCATTTTCACTACCTACATTAATTCAACCATCACATTGAATGACATTTATCTTAAAACGATTGCTAAATTGATTCTCCCTTTCATATATCCATATAAAAAAGAAGCTAGACAACATACAGTTGGCTAACTCCTATCACTTCGTAAAATACGATTAAGTTTAATAAATGCTATTGCTTAATAACTTCTTCTTCAATATGTTTAGTGACACCTGGCTCAACACTTTCAAGAGCTTGCTCTGCAATTTCAATCGCACGCTTATAGCGATTATTTTTAAATAATCGTTCAGCTTCATTTAAGCTCTTATCAACATTGCTATAGTCCTTACGATATCTATTTCCATATTGAATTAATTTCTCTGCATAAACAGCATTAACAAGAACATCATTTGCTTCATCTTCAAATGTATTCATTTGAATCACAATTTTAGACACTTTATCTTTTAACTGTTTAACGTGTATTGGACGTTCACTAAATTGTTCGTTAACATCACGAACTTCATGATCAATTTCATTTTTCATGATGATAAACCTTTCAGGAACGCTTGTTAAGTTAGAAGCAAGTAATCGACGATACACTTCTTCTTTCTTCGATTGTACTCGTAGCAGATTGTCTTCTGCTTCTGCTTCATCTTCACGCAATTGAATTAGATGATTTTGTAGCTTTTCTTGTTTGTCATTAATAACTGTGACATGATCTTCTAAATATTGTAAATTATCCTGAACCTCGCTATATCGTACAGCAGATTTAGACATTTCTTTTAAAATATCATCATATACAGAAATTAAACTTTGAATTTCATTTTCAAATTGACGAACACTTTGAGCATCAGATTCATTTATATAGTAGTTTTCACGTACATATTCAATTTCTGTTTGCAATGTATAATTCATGTCTTTAGCTTTGAATAAGTTATCCGTAATGATATCTTTTGTTTCTTCGACATCATTTTTAGCTTTAACTTCATGTTCAATTAAATCATACATGTCATCTAACTTATCATTGATATTAGCTAGTTTATCATTAGCTTCTTCTAATTCTAAGCGGCTAATTAATGGTTCAACAAAACTAAGCTCTGTTTTTAAGCTTTGTAATGTACTGTCTACTTTTACGTGATCCAGATCATACCCTTCAACTTTAAGATCACGGCAACCATATTTTAAATCTTGGAATTGACCAGGCAATTCTTTTTGAGTTTCTCTAATTAATTCTGGTATTTCTTCCATATAAGATCTTAGCTGTTTCATTTGTTCATTCAAGGCAGCTATATGGTTGTGCGCTTGTACATAATTACCATCAGCTTTTAGTACTTCATATTGCTCTAACCTTGGCTCAAATTTTTCAATTTCAGTTTCAAGAAGACTTGCTGCCTCACCAAATTGATGACGATTTGCTAAAACATCACGTTTCATTTCACGATAATCAACCTTACATTTGTCATATAATTCATCATTATCTTTGTATAACGCAATAATTTCATTTACATCTTCTAATTGTTGCTGATAGCTTTGTTCGTAACTATCCATCAACTCATTTGCATCATCAATTTCACTTTGAGATGCGTTGAAACTAAATTTATCTAATAAAGCCTCAGCATTATGGATTTTTTCTTCCACAGGAGCTAGATACTTATTTGTACTTTCTACGTTGTCCTTTTTCATTGCATCGTATTTCGTTTTTGTTTCACCTTTTAAATTCAACTTAGATAATTGTGCAAGGTTTTGATCAAAAGGTAACGTCTCAATTTCATTTTTACGTTCGATTGCTTTTTCAATAATTTGTCGTTTATTTGAACGTAAATAGAATAATACACCTACAGCAATCAATATAATCACAATTATTGCCAAAATGATATATAACACCATATGCTTCTCCTCCTAATTTATCATTACTATTATAACGTAATTTTGCTTAAGGATAAATTATAAAATGAATTTATTGCCATAATATTTTCGAAATTCTATACTATTATAAAATCTATGAAAATAAGAGGTTTTAAATATGACAACAATTAACCCAACAAACTACACATTATTAAAGAAACAAGCAGCAAGCCTTATTGAAGGTGAACATCACATGATTGCTATTTTAAGTAACATGTCTGCATTATTAAATGATAATCTAGATCAAATTAATTGGGTCGGCTTTTACTTATTGGAACAAAATGAACTTATACTTGGACCTTTCCAAGGACACCCAGCTTGTGTCCACATTCCAATTGGAAAAGGTGTATGTGGTACAGCCGTTTCAGAACGTCGTACACAAGTTGTAGCTGATGTTCATCAATTCGAAGGACATATCGCTTGTGATGCTAATAGTAAGTCTGAAATTGTCGTTCCAATTTTCAAAGATGATAAAATTATCGGTGTCTTAGATATCGATGCCCCTATAAGGAATCGATTTGATGACAATGACAAGGAACATCTTGAAGCAATTGTTAAAATTATTGAAAAGCAACTCGCATAAAAGGACATCAGCATTTTCAATAAAGTGTTGACAGTTAGCAGGAAAATGTTACAATAAATTTTGTGTGAATTAACGAAAGTAGCAGTTGTATATTATTGAGCGCTATGTTGTTCCCAATGCGGACGTGTCACGTAACTGTCGCTATAAGGTGAAGACACATAAAACAATATATCTTAGTAAGCATGCAACACTCTTTTTTGTTTATTCATAACAACAAAAAAGAATTAAAGGAGGAGTCTTATTATGGCTCGATTCAGAGGTTCAAACTGGAAAAAATCTCGTCGTTTAGGTATCTCTTTAAGCGGTACTGGTAAAGAATTAGAAAAACGTCCTTACGCACCAGGACAACATGGTCCAAACCAACGTAAAAAATTATCAGAATATGGTTTACAATTACGTGAAAAACAAAAATTACGTTACTTATATGGAATGACTGAAAGACAATTCCGTAACACATTTGACATCGCTGGTAAAAAATTCGGTGTACACGGTGAAAACTTCATGATCTTATTAGCAAGTCGTTTAGACGCTGTTGTTTATTCATTAGGTTTAGCTCGTACTCGTCGTCAAGCACGTCAATTAGTTAACCACGGTCATATCTTAGTAGATGGTAAACGTGTTGATATTCCATCTTATTCTGTTAAACCTGGTCAAACAATTTCAGTTCGTGAAAAATCTCAAAAATTAAACATCATCGTTGAATCAGTTGAAATCAACAATTTCGTACCTGAGTACTTAAACTTTGATGCTGACAGCTTAACTGGTACTTTCGTACGTTTACCAGAACGTAGCGAATTACCTGCTGAAATTAACGAACAATTAATCGTTGAGTACTACTCAAGATAATACCGTTCAATACAAACACCCACAATTGTGGGTGTTTTTTTATTAATTTAAAAATGATAGATTCAAGATTATATGGAGTTACCCTATTTTACAATCAACTTAGAATTTACAAGTCTTATTTGTTGAATTATCTATAGTATTTCATCATTACTTTTTAAAATTATCAATTGCGATATACGAATCCTCATCCCTCTATCAAATAACCTTTCATCGTCTCACTTAATAAATAATTTCGGATTATCTGTAATTAATCCATCTACACCCATTTGTCTTAATTTTTCTCCAGTTTTCAATTTATTAACTGTGTATGGCATAACTTGTAATTGATGATGATGTGCTTCATCAACAAATTTTCTGGTCACTAATGCATAATTAGGATTAACATAACTAGCAATTTGAGCAATTCTTGAAAAGTTTGGCTTTTTATACCAATACTTACGTTTACTACAAAGCACACCTAATTCATATATACTGCCTAATGTGTTTAACTTTTCAATGCATTCGATATCAAAAGATTGTATAACTACTTGTGTCGCATCGACTTTCTTTTCTTCCAAAAATGCCAGCAATTTACATTCTATTCCTGGATATAAATTCGGACTTTTCAATTCGATCAATAGCTTTTTATCAAACTTTAAGCATAATGAAAGTACTTCATCTAACGTGGGTATTCGTTCTCCCTTAAAAGCAACATCTTTATAAATACCAAAATCAAATGATTTTAATTGCGATAATGTGTAATCAGCAATACGCCCCTTACCATCCGATGTTCTATCAATTGTTTCATCATGTATCACAACAAAATGTTGGTCTTTGGTCAAATGAACATCTATTTCTAACATAGCAACATTGAGCCCCATTACCTCTCGATAACCGACCATTGTATTTTCAGGAAAATCACTCGGCAATCCACGGTGCGAAACAATTTGTAATTCATCTTTCAGTTTATTCAGAGTCATTGATAAGTCACCTTTCTGTTAAACTTTGATAAACTATTCTAAAATTAAACTATCACAATTATATTGGAGGTTAAAGCAATTGCATCAACATGACTTTAAAGTCCAAACTTCTTGGCAAGGTGGTCGTAACAATGTCGGAAACGTTCGAGGCGACATACTTTCAGAGAATATTTCAATACCTGCTTCTTTAGGTGGTGTTGGTATAGGAACAAATCCCGATGAAATGTTAGTATCAGCCGCTTCATCATGTTATATCATCTCATTAGCAGCTACTCTTGAACGTGCAAAGTTCACAGATATTTCAATTGAACAACAATCGATTGGAACAGCTTGTTTAAATAATGGAAAATTCAGTATGTCAAAAATTGTGCACCATCCTCACATTGAAATTCCAAGTGATCAAATAGCACAATTAGAAAAGCGATTACCAAAATTGATAACAATTGCAGATAATAATTGCATGATTTCAAATGCTGTAAGAAATAATGTGGACATAAAAATCTATCCCATCATTCAGGCCAAATAAAATCGTTAAGTGATAACATTTGTTCGACAATATAGTGTTATCACTATTTTTAGGCTTTTAAATTTTCAGAAATTTGCTAAAATAGTGAAATCTTATTTATAGGAGGCATATAAATGTATTATCATCAACCGTTGTTATTAACACCTGGCCCAACCCCTGTACCTGATGCCATTATGAGAGAAATTCAAGCACCTATGGTTGGTCATCGTTCTAAAGATTTTGAAGACATCGCACAACAAGCATTTCAAGGTCTAAAGCCAATATTTGGGAGTCAAAATGATGTACTTATTTTAACATCTAGCGGTACAAGCGTCTTAGAAGCTAGTATGCTGAACATTGTAAACCCTGAAGATCACTTCGTTGTCATTGTTTCAGGTGCCTTTGGTAACCGATTTAAACAAACTGCACAAACTTATTACAAAAATGTGCACATTTATGACGTAACATGGGGAGAAGCTGTAGATGTCAAAGATTTCATCAATTTCCTTTCAACTTTAAATGTTGAAGTTAAAGCAGTATTTAGTCAATATTGCGAAACATCTACGACAGTGCTACACCCTATTCACGAGTTAGGAAATGCCATCAATCAATTTAATAGTAATATTTATTTTGTAGTTGACGGCGTAAGTTGCATTGGTGCTGTTGATGTTGACATTAACAAAGATAAAATTGATGTACTTGTTTCTGGTAGTCAAAAAGCAATTATGTTACCTCCAGGATTAGCTTTTGTAGCTTATAGCCACCGTGCAAAAGAACGTTTCAAAGAAGTAACTACACCAAAATTTTATCTAGACTTAAATAAATACATTTCGTCACAAGCTGACAATTCTACACCGTTCACACCAAATGTGTCTTTATTTAGAGGTGTAAATGCATACGTTGAAACCGTAAAAGCAGAAGGTTTCAATCACGTAATAGCACGACACTACGCAATTAGAAATGCATTAAGAAGCGCCTTAAAAGCATTAGATTTAACTTTATTAGTCAATGATAAAGATGCATCTCCAACGGTTACGGCATTCAAACCTAACACAAATGATGAAGTGAAAATAATCAAAGATGAACTTAAAAATCGCTTTAAAATAACAATTGCTGGTGGTCAAGGCCATCTTAAAGGTCAAATTTTAAGAATTGGTCATATGGGGAAAATTAGTCCTTTCGATATTTTATCGGTAGTATCTGCTTTAGAAATTATTTTAACTGAACACCGTAAAGTTAACTATATCGGTAAAGGTATATCAAAATATATGGAGGTTATTCATGAAGCAATTTAATGTACTCGTTGCAGATCCTATATCAAAAGATGGTATCAAAGCATTATTAGATCACGAACAATTCAATGTAGATATTCAAACTGGCTTGTCCGAAGAAGCATTAATCAAAATTATACCTTCATACCATGCTTTAATCGTTCGTAGTCAAACTACGGTTACTGAAAATATCATAAATGCTGCTGATTCTTTAAAAGTAATCGCACGCGCCGGTGTTGGTGTAGATAATATTAATATTGATGCTGCAACATTAAAAGGTATTTTAGTTATTAATGCCCCAGATGGTAATACGATTTCAGCTACTGAACATTCACTAGCAATGTTATTATCAATGGCTCGAAATATTCCGCAAGCACACCAATCACTTACAAATAAAGAATGGAATCGAAATGCATTTAAAGGTACTGAGCTTTATCATAAAACATTAGGTGTCATTGGTGCTGGTAGAATTGGTTTAGGTGTTGCTAAACGTGCGCAAAGTTTCGGAATGAAAATACTAGCTTTTGACCCTTACTTAACGGATGAAAAAGCAAAATCTTTAAGCATTACGAAGGCAACAGTTGATGAGATTGCCCAACATTCTGATTTCGTTACATTGCATACACCACTAACACCTAAAACAAAAGGCTTAATTAATGCTGACTTTTTTGCCAAAGCAAAACCTAGTTTGCAAATAATCAATGTGGCACGTGGTGGTATTATTGATGAAAAGGCGTTAATAAAAGCATTAGACGAAGGACAAATTAGTCGGGCAGCTATCGATGTGTTTGAACATGAACCTGCAACTGATTCGCCTCTTGTTGCACATGATAAAATTATTGTTACACCTCATTTGGGTGCTTCAACAGTCGAAGCTCAAGAAAAAGTGGCAATTTCTGTTTCAAATGAAATCATCGAAATTTTAATTGATGGTACTGTAACGCATGCAGTGAATGCACCTAAAATGGACTTAAGCAATATAGATGATACTGTAAAATCATTCATCAATTTAAGCCAAACAGTTGGTGAATTAGCTATTCAATTAATGTATAATGCACCAAGCTCTATTAAAATTACATACGGTGGCGACTTAGCCTCTATTGATAGTAGTTTATTAACACGTACAATTATTACTCATATTTTAAAAGATGATCTTGGTCCTGAAGTCAATATTATCAATGCTCTAATGCTGTTAAATCAACAACAAGTGACATTAAATATTGAAAATAATAAAGCAGAGACAGGTTTTAGTAACTACTTAGAGGTAGAACTATCAAACGATAGCGATTCCGTTAAAGTTGGCGCTTCTGTCTTTACAGGTTTCGGTCCAAGAATTGTTAGAATTAATAATTTTTCTGTAGACTTAAAGCCAAATCAATATCAAATTGTGTCATATCATAATGATACCCCGGGTATGGTAGGTAAAACTGGCGCATTGTTAGGTAAATACAATATCAACATTGCATCTATGACTTTAGGTAGAACTGAAGCGGGCGGAGATGCGCTAATGATTTTATCCGTTGATCAACCTGTTTCAAACAATATAATTGATAAACTTAAACAAGTTGGTGAATACAATCAAATTTTCACAACTGAATTGACGGTACAGTCATAAACTATTTATGTAAATTCAAAATGCCAAGAAGACATTGGCTTGGGACATTAAGTTCTTAGGCAATGTAAAAAAGCTGATTTCTATTAATTATTTGATAGAAATCAGCTTTTTTGATATGTATTTTATAATGTACAGCTCGTTGAGCTGCTATTTTCCTTATATTAAGTGCCATTAATACAAAACCTAGCTCTCGTTTAACTTTATTTATTCCTCGAACTGACATT
>NZ_JBSZQY010000009.1:0-109182 GCF_054165785.1 Staphylococcus sp. SA22
GTATTTCAAAGTAAAATTACATGTTAATACGTAGTATTAATGGCGAGACTCCTGAGGGAGCAGTGCCAGTCGAAGACCGAGGCTGAGACGGCACCCTAGGAAGGGACCCGTCATCAAAAATTCTATTTATAGAATTTTACAATTATGTGCCAGACGGGCAAAGCGAAGCCATTCAATACGAAGTATTGTATAAATAGAGAACAGCAGTAAGATATTTTCTAATTGAAAATTATCTTACTGCTGTTTTTTAGGGATTTATGTCCCAGCCTTATTTCATAAAGAAAATGTATTAACAATGGATTTTGATAAAAACAATGTCAATAGAGAACATGCGTACTTATCAACAAAGAGTGTATAACTTGTGGATAAAAGGTGTTGATAACGTCATTTATTGTGGATATCAGGTGGGAAAACAGAAAATAAATGATTGATTAGTGTTAATTTACTTGTGGATAACTAGGATAACTCTGTGGATAGCTATAATATCAGCGTTTTTATTGTGAATAAAAAAATTTAAAATTTGTAAAAAAATAACTCTAACTATAGCGATTTTACAGTTAGAGTTATGTATATTTTTATAGTTTTTGTTGTAATTCTTCCCATTTAGACATAGCGTGTTCTAATTTTTGTTCGCTATCTTGTTTTTGGATAGCTAATTCGTTTGCTTTTTGTGGATTGCTATAAACTTCTGGTTGGGTTAATTGCTCGTCTATTTGTAAGATAGTAGTCTCTAAAGTTTCTATTTCATTTTCACACTCGGATATTTGTCGTTCAAGTTTACGTTGTTCACGTCTTTGTTCTTTTTGGTTATGATACGACGATTGTTCCATAGACTTTTCATGTGCTTGTACGTTAACTGACTGTTCTTCTTGGTGCGCTTTCAACGCTTCCGCTTCCTCAACTTTTTCAATGTAATATTGATAATCTCCTAAATACATCTTTCCGCCATCAATTGTTAAATCAAATACCTTGTTTGCTAATTGGTTAATAAAGTAACGATCATGGGAAACAAATAGTATTGTTCCTTCAAAATGTTGGAGTGCTTGCTCTAACATTTCTTTTGAATCTATATCGAGGTGGTTGGTAGGTTCATCTAAAATAAGTACATTGTCACGCTGCAACATAAGTAGTGCTAGTTGTAAACGTGCTTTTTCACCACCAGATAAATCATTAATTATCTTTTTAACATCGTCTTGTACAAATAAGAAACGTCCAAGAACTGCACGAATATCTTTTTCATTCATTAACGGATATTGATCCCACACATAATCTAAAATCGTTTTACTAGATTTAAATTCTGCTTGCTTTTGATCATAATAACCAATTTGTAAATTTGCGCCAAAAGTAATGTCGCCATTAAGCGCTTTTTGTTGATTAGCAATAGTTTTAATTAAGGTCGATTTTCCAATACCATTTGGCCCAATGATTGCTATATGATCGCCTTTAGAGACCTCTATACTGATAGGTTTGGTAATTGCAGTTTGATAACCGATTTCTAAATTTTTTACATGCATGACGTCATTACCTGTATTCCGGTCAAAGCCAAATTGAATATTTGCACTTTTGGCATCTAACATTGGTTTATCAATGCGTTCCATTTTTTCTAAAATCTTACGTCTACTTTTTGCCATTCCACTTGTTGAAGCACGGGTAATATTTTTCTCAACAAAAGTTTCTAATCGTTTTATTTCTGCTTGTTGACTTTCATATTCTTGCATTCGTTTTTCATAATATAAGTCCCGTTGCTGTATAAATTCCTCGTAATTACCAACATAGCGTTTGACATCACCTAAAGCCACATCATAAATTTGAGTAACTATTTTATCTAAAAAGTAACGATCATGGCTGATGATGACGATTGCACCTTTAAAATAACGTAGATAATCTTCAAGCCACTTTGTCGTTTCTAAATCTAAGTGGTTAGTAGGTTCATCTAAAAGTAATAAATCAGGTTCATTTAATAGCATTTGAGCTAAAGATAAACGTGTTTTTTGGCCACCGCTAAAATCATTGATAGGTTTATTGAAATCTTCTTCACTAAAATTTAACCCGTGAAGTACTGTTTTAATTTTACTTTCATATTGATATCCTTCTAATTGTTCAAATTGATTCGATAAAGATTCATAACGGGACATATGTGTTTTATATGTATCACTATCGTAATCATTTGCATGTTTTGATAACCAATCTGTTTCTTCTTTGATTAAGCTTTCCATTCGTTTAATATGTTCAAATGGTTTTGACATTTCTTCAAAAACTGTTGCATTAGAATTTAAAGTCATTTGTTGAGTTAAATAACCTAGTTTTAAGTTTTTAATTTTTGACACATTTCCAGAATCATAGTTTTCTACACCAGCTATAATTTTCATCAATGTTGATTTACCGGCGCCATTTCTTCCTACGATACCAATTCGTTCACCAGTTTTTACTTCAAAATCAACATCAGTAAATATATCTTCACCATCGAACGATTTTGATATATGATTGAGTTGTAAAAGTATCATTCGATCTTCACCTTTCGTCTTTCGCAAATTTTATTAACTTATGATAAAAGTCGTAATTATTACATTAATAACCATTTTACAGTATAAAACGCCGTCTTGAAACTAAGATATTTATTTTTAAAATTCAATAATGTATAATATTTAGGTATTCATTGTAATCAATTATTTGTTTTTTAATAATCTAACAATTACGCTCTAACTCGTTTGAATACATAGATATAATTCATTCAAACACGAAGGAGGAAATAGCGAATGAGTGACCAAGTTAAAATTCCTCGAGCAACTTTAAAACGTTTGCCGTTATATTATAGATTTGTCAGTTCATTAAAATCTAAAGGTATAGATCGTGTAAATTCAAAAGCGATTAGCGATGCGTTACAAATTGACTCGGCAACAATTCGTCGTGACTTTTCATATTTTGGCGAATTAGGTAAAAAAGGGTACGGATATAATATAGATAGTTTATTGGATTTCTTTAAATCTGAACTAAGCGAGAGTGACATGATCAAAATCGCAATTGTCGGAGTTGGGAACCTAGGGAAAGCTTTGCTCACATATAACTTTTCAATACATGATGATATGACGATTACAGAAGCGTTTGACGTAAAAGAAGATGTTATTGGCCAGAAAATAGGGAACGTTATTGTAAAAGATAACGATGAATTAATAACAACATTGAAGAAGGAAGAAATAGATGTTGTGATTCTAACTACACCAGAAAGAGTTGCACAGAAAGTTGCAGACGAACTCGTCCAAGCTGGTGTGAAAGGTATTTTAAACTTCACTCCTGGTAGAATTAATACGCCTTCAGATGTGCAAGTACATCAAATTGACTTAGGTATAGAATTACAGTCATTATTATTCTTTATGAAAAATTACAGTGAATAAATGTGATGTTAGCTTTGAATGATTAACCTTGTTATATCTTTAATTAATTATAGAACAGTCTGGGACTAAGTATGTCTCAGGCTTTTTCTGTTATGTTTGAAAATGAAAGGAAAAACTGTTGTGTTAATAAATATAGTATAGGTTAATAAATTAACACGTAGAGATATAATGATGAATCGTAATTAATCGCATTTCTTATGTGAATATAATATAAATATCAAAAATATTGTGTATAAGGTTGAAAACAAGAAAATCATCGCCTATAATACATACTAAACTTATCGGAAATTAGGGGGTTAGGACGATGTGGATGATTTTTAGTGGCTTAATTGTCGGGGGACTCTTAGGTTTTGTGATGCAAAGAACAAGATTTTGTTTAACAGGTGGCTTTCGAGATATGTATGTGCAAAAGAATAATAAGATGTTCTATGCATTATTAATCGCTATTACTATTCAAAGTATAGGATTATTGATTTTGACGGCAACAGGTATTTTACAAATTCCTGCACATAGTTTTCCAATATTGGGAACAATTATAGGTTCTTTTATTTTTGGAATTGGAATAGTATTGGCTGGAGGGTGTGCAACAGGTACTTGGTATCGCGCTGGTGAAGGGCTAATTGGTAGTTGGATTGCATTAGTATTATATGCTGTTACTGCAGCAATCACTAAAACAGGGATTTTAAAGCCAGTAATGGATAAAATTAATCAACCAACGAATGTAAATAGTGATATGTCTCAAACAACTGGCATTCCGTTTTGGGGATTAGTCGTTATATTAACTATAATCACCATTTTTCTAGTTGTAAGAACACTCAATAATAAGAAAGTTCGAGTTGCTGTTCCAAAACTAAAGCAACGTTATACAGGTATTAGATATTACCTTTTCGAAAAACGATACCATCCATTTATTGCAGCAATTGTAATTGGACTTATCGCACTCTTAGCTTGGCCAATGAGTGCATCAACTGGAAGAAATGACGGTTTAGGTATAACAACGCCATCAGCAAATTTAGTACACTTTTTGATTACAGGTGAAACTAAATTTATTGATTGGGGTGTCTTTTTAGTTCTAGGAATTTTCATTGGTTCATATATTGCAGCTAGAGGATCAAGAGAATTTAAATGGCGATTGCCAGACAAGATTACAATACGAAACAGTGCTATTGGTGGCATATGTATGGGATTTGGTGCGTCAGTTGCTGGTGGTTGTTCTATCGGTAACGGTTTGGTTGAAACAGCAACGATGACTTGGCAAGGATGGATTGCGCTAGCATCAATGATAGTTGGTGTATGGACAATGAGTCATTTTATCTTTGTTCGTCCAATGAAAAAAGTACAACAACAATCTGCAAAGGTTAAACAGCAAACGCAAATAGTATAGAAGATTATTATGCAAATGATGTTGATCAAATAAAAGTGATTGGAAAAGGAGAAATAATTATGATACACGAATTAGGTACAGTAGGAATGGTATGTCCATTTCCGTTAATTGAAGCGCAAAAGAAAATGGCAACATTGCAATCTGGAGATGAATTAAAAATTGATTTTGATTGCACGCAAGCGACGGAAGCTATTCCAAATTGGGCTGCAGAAAATGGATATCCTGTAACAAACTATGAACAAATTGATAATGCTTCATGGACAATTACAATTCAAAAAGTTTAACGTTATCTTTTTTAGATTCTATGGCTACTTCCGCTACTTTAAAAGCGAGTAAGTAGTCTTTTTTGGTTTTAGTTCACGAAATTAATTTTATATAGCGTGATACATTTTATTCCAAAAGATGTAATAAAACTTTACGCATTTTTGCTTTTTATAAATTGTCAGATTATTATGAAAACAAGGGAGTGGTAAGTATGAATTTTAACGATACGATATTTATGTTTTTGTGTACATTATTAGTTTGGCTAATGACACCAGGATTAAGTTTATTTTATGGCGGGTTAGTTCAATCTAAAAATGCGCTAAATACTGTCATGCAAAGTATGGCAGCAATTGTGCTTGTTACATTTGTATGGATAACAGTTGGTTTTACAATTAGTTTTGGGAATGGGAATTTATGGTTCGGAAATTGGGAATATACTTTTCTTAATCATGTAGGTTTTGCGACTCAAGAAGATATTAGCCCACATATTCCTTTCGCTTTGTTTATGTTATTTCAAATGATGTTTTGTACGATTGCAATTTCTATTTTATCTGGTTCAATCGCTGAGAAAATGAAGTTTATTCCTTATTTATTATTCGTAGTAATATGGACTGCTCTTGTATACAGTCCAGTAGCACATTGGGTTTGGGGCGGCGGTTGGATTAACAAACTCGGTGTATTAGATTTCGCCGGAGGTACTGTTGTTCATATTACATCAGGTGTTTCTGGTTTAGTATTAGCTATTATGATTGGAAAAGGAAACAAACATTCTGAATCAACACCACATAATCTTATCATTACGTTGATTGGCGGTATATTTGTGTGGATTGGTTGGTATGGATTTAATGTAGGTAGTGCTTTTACATTTGATAATATTGCGATGCTTGCATTTACAAATACTGTCATTTCAGCCAGTGCAGGTGCTATAGGTTGGTTAATTCTAGAATATATTTTTAAAAAGACTACAAGTTTACTAGGGTTATTACTAGGTGCATTAGCTGGTTTAGTTGTCATTACACCTGCAGCAGGATACGTGACATATCTTAGTGCAACAATCATGGCAATGATTGGCGGTATCTGTTGCTATATCGTTATTAATTACATCAAGGTAAAACTAAAATATCATGATGCATTAGATGCATTTGGTATTCATGGTGTTGGTGGTATTATTGGTGCAGTATTAACAGCCTTTTTCCAAAGTAAAAAGGCAAATCCTGACATTGAGAATGGCTTTATTTATACTGGTGATATACATATTGTACTTGTACAAATATTATGTGTAACAGCAGTTGTAATTTTTAGTATCGTCATGACGTTTATTATTGCGAAAGTAATTAAATTAATTACACCATTATCTGTTACGGAACAAGAAACGAATATAGGATTAGACAAGATTGTTCACGGTGAACATGCTTACTTTGAAGGTGAGCTAAATAGATTCAATAAACATATTCGATATTAGAATATATATACATAGAATATTCATTGTCCTGACATTTAACTAAAGGTTGATGTTGGGACATTTTGTTATACAAAAGTTTTATTTTGAAATCTTTTTATGAAAGAAGCAGAAATATTATTTAAAGCGGTTACACATATGCTAAAATAAGGCTAAGTGTCACAAATAATGATAGGTGAATAAGTATGAAAAATATATCTGATATTGCCAAATTGGCAGGCGTTTCAAAAAGTACAGTATCTAGATTTTTAAATAATGGATCTGTCAGTAAAAAAACAAGTGAAAAATTAACAAAAATTATAGCAGAACATGACTATCAACCGAATCAATTTGCTCAAAGTTTAAGAGCGAGACAAACACACCTTATTGGTGCCATTATACCTAGAATGAATTCATATGCAGTAGATGAAACAATCAAAGGATTGGCAAAACAATGCCAAAAATATGAATCACAATTAATTTTAAATTACACAGGATTAAATATCGAAGCAGAAATACAAGCGCTTGAAACATTAGCACGCAGTAAAGTAGATGGTATTGTTTTAATGGCTACAGACATAACAGAGAGACATATAGAAGTCATTAATAAAATGAATGTACCAATCGTTATTGTTGGTCAACAACATGAACAACTTCATAGTATTGTGCATGATGATTATAAAGCAGGTCAAATTATAGGTGAATGGATTGGTCAACAGGGATATCAACAAATTGAAGTGTTTAGTGTGAGTGAAAAAGATATTGCAGTTGGTATACATAGAAAACGTGGTTTACTTGACCAGTTAGCTAAATACCAAATTAAACCTAATATACATGAAACAAATTTTACTTATGTGGAAGCACAAAAAGATGTTGCAAATGTTTTGGAAAATGTGGAGCAAGTAGATGCGGTTGTTGGAGCAACTGATACGATTGCATTAGCTGCCTATAAATATTATTCTGATAAAAAAGATGTTATGAAACCACATCAAATATATGGTTTTGGTGGTGACCCAATGACACAATTAGTGTCTCCATCGATAAAAACAATTCATTATAATTATTTTGAAGCTGGCCAATGCGCGATGGAAGAGATACAACAGATGCTTAAAAAGCAAGATATGCCATATAGCGTCACAGTAGATGTTAATATTTAGACGCTGTATTTTTTAAAATAAATGTGGAACCGATACCATATAAGTATAAATGGATAGGTTAAAAGTTAAAGAACGTAGGTAAAATTTGCTATAATAGAATATAAATTGTTAACAGCATAAATTATAAAAGGAGGACTGGGTAAATATTATGACCGAATGGACTAGAGAAGAACGTTATCAACGAATCGAGGACGTTGATACTGAGTATTTTAAAACATTAAAACAACAAGTTGATCAATCAAAATTTCGTCAACAATTTCATATACAACCAGAAACAGGCTTATTAAATGATCCCAACGGACTTATTTTTTATAAAGGGAAGTATTATGTTTCACATCAATGGTTCCCGTTAGGCGCAGTACATGGCTTAAAGTATTGGTATAACTACACGAGTGATGACTTAATAAACTTTAAAGCTGAAGGGCCAATATTAAATCCAGATACTAAATATGACAGCCATGGTGTTTATAGCGGTAGCGCTTTTGAATATAACGGGCATTTATATTATATGTACACAGGAAATCATCGAGATAATCATTGGCAACGACATGCGAGTCAGATGATCGCACGATTGAAAGAAGACGGCTCAGTTGAAAAGTTTCCAAAGCCAGTAATTAGCCAGCAACCAGAAGGATATACGAGTCATTTTAGAGATCCTAAAGTTTTTAAATATGGTGAGAAATATTATGCAATCATTGGCGCACAAAATAATGATCAGCAAGGTCGACTATTACTTTATAATACTGAAGATATAATTAATTGGCATTATTTAGGTGAAATAAATACAGAGTTAGATGATTTTGGATATATGTGGGAATGCCCAGATTACTTTAATGTAGATAATCAAGATGTCATACTTATTTGTCCACAAGGTATTGAATCAAAAGGCAATCAGTTCAAAAATATTTATCAAAGTGGTTATATACTTGGAAAGTTTGATATTGAAAAGTTAACATATGAACATGAAAATTTTGTCGAGCTTGATAATGGCTTTGATTTCTATGCACCTCAAACATTTTTAGATGAAAAAGGCCGACGAGTACTAATTGGATGGATGGGGTTACCGGAAATCGAATATCCTACTGATAATGAAGGATGGGCCCATTGCTTAACAATTCCTCGTGTATTAAATGTAGAAAATGGTCAACTTAAGCAACGTCCATATCCAGCGTTGGAAAAATTACGTCACAATAAAGAGACAGCATTAGGCTACGCAAATAAATTTACTCGAAAATTACATCCGTATGAAGGTAAACAGTATGAATTAATCATAGATATTTTGGATAATGATGCTACCGAAGTGTACTTTGAATTACGTACGTCTAAGACTTCTTCAACATTAATCGCTTATAACAAGCGTGAAAATAAAATAACATTAGATCGCAGCGACAGTGGTTTATTGCCGACAAATGTTGAAGGTACGACGCGTAGTACAATATTAGACACGCCATTAAAGCAATTACAAATTTTTGTTGATACATCTAGTATAGAAATTTTCTGTAATGATGGGGAACGTGTTTTGACATCTCGAATTTTCCCGACAGAAGACGCACTAGGTATTAAAACATCAACAGAATCAGGGCAAGTATATTTACAATTTACTAAATACGATTTAAAGGATGAACATAAATGAGACGTCTATTTTCAATAGGAGAAGCGTTAATTGATTTTATTCCAAATATTACAAATGCGAATTTAAAAGATGTTCAAACATTTACGAAGCAAATTGGTGGCGCACCTTGTAATGTAGCTTGTACAGTTCAAAAGTTAGGACAACAAGCGTATATGATTACACAATTAGGTAATGATGCATTTGGAGATAGCATTATTGAAACGATATCAAGTATTGGTGTAGATGTATCAAAAGTGTATCGCACGAATGAAGCAAACACTGCGTTAGCTTTTGTGAGTTTGACTGAAGCGGGCGAGCGAGATTTTTCTTTTTATCGTAAGCCCTCTGCCGATATGTTATTTGAACCAAGTTTTGTTAATGATATTGATGTGAATGAAAACGATATAGTACATTTTTGTTCTGTTGATTTGGTCGATAGTCCGATGAGAGATGCACATTATCAATTGATTACCAAAACATTAAATGCAAATGGTACTGTCGTATTTGATCCTAATGTAAGATTGCCATTATGGGATAACGCTGAAGATTTAAGACAAACTATTCATACCGTTTTGCCATTGGCGCATATTGTAAAAGTTTCAGATGAAGAATTAGAATTTATTACAGGTATTCATGATGAAAATGAAGCCATTCAATCATTATTTACAGGTAATGTCACTGTAGTCATTTATACGATGGGAGCAGATGGTGCTGCCGTATATTTGAAAAATGGTATTAATCATTATCATAGTGGCTATAAGGTAAAACCTGTTGATACAACTGGGGCAGGGGATGCCTTTATTGGTGCAGTTATTAGCAGGATTTTAGCAACCGATGTGTTAAATTTAACACAGTTATTTGAAAATGAAGGTGAGGAAATTTTAGAGTTTAGCAATCGCGTTGCTGCAATAGTGACAACGAAGTATGGTGCTATTAATAGTTTGCCAACATTACAAGAGGTTGAACAAGCATTTTAAATAATTCATTTATAAAACAGTGTAGGAAACAAGTTGAATCTTGTGCTACACTGTTTTTTAAAACAAAATAAGATTCACGGGGTAGGAAATTGTAGCATTTTATTTGAGGAAACTGTCGATTTCAAATTTAGTACATTTTGTTAAAAATTGCGCCATAGGATTGTAGAGTGAAATAGAAATTGATAAATTATGTAGTAATAGGAATAGGTATACAAAGAAACGTTACATCATTTTTTAATTCACACGTTATATTTAATTTTGTTATTAAAATTAAAAAGCCAGCTATACAGTGCATTTGCTAGTTATCTTGTTAAAATCCAACAAGATTTACAATTGAATACGCCGTTAACTGACTTTATTATCTTATTATATTTTTTTAACGTTTCTCACCGATGCATAGCAGTGTTCTTTATTTTTAAAATAGACAATTCGCTCTTTCGAATCTATAGATTCAATATTATGGCGATTGACGACAAAGCTATTATGACATCTAAAGAAACGATCATCTAATTGACTCAGTTCTTTTAAATTACCATAAAATTCAATTTGACGGTTATCTAAATGGGCAATGAGTCTGTGAGATTTTGTTGATGATTCAAAAAACATAATATCATCATATTGAACATACACTGAATTACTGCCACGTTTTAATTCAATCGTTTCAACGCTATTATCTTTAGACAACAATTGTAAGCGTGTATGTGCAGTTTCTAAACAGTCTATAATTCGAGTTCTTAATTCAGCTGGATCATCTTTAAAAATAAAATCCATCGCTGCAACTTTGTAGACAAACGTTAAATAGGTAAGTTCACTGTGACTCGTAACAAATATAATGTTACCAACTGGATCATGCTTACGAATTTCACTGCCTAATTTGATACCATTAATATCAGTTGAAAGTTGAATATCTAAAAAGTAACAGCCTATGTCATTCATATTTTTAGCTTGCTCAAGCACCTCATAAGGATTATCAGTTGCGAGGGCAATTTCCATAGGCTTTTCTTCTATCATTATATAATTTTTAATAATGGTAACCATGTTTTCTCTTTGTTTTGGATCGTCTTCGCAAATGAAAATTTTCATACATTCACATCCTTATGGCTAGTTGTTAATAATTTCAACCTTTTGAATAAAGAAACCATTCTCGATAATTGTATCTAATAAGACATTGTCTGCATTATCAGCAATTTCTTTTAAAGTTGATAGACCTAAACCACGACCTTCACCTTTAGTAGAAAAACTTTCTTGGAACAATTCATGAATACGTGGTATATCATCTGCACATTTATTCATAACAATAAACGTTACTGAATTTTCGCTTTCAATAAATGCAACTCGAATGATAGGATCATCAATTTCAGTTGATGCCTCTATTGCGTTATCAAGAATAATACCAATACTGCGACTTAAATCAATCATATTCAAATTAATGTGAGTTACTTCATCTGGTATTTCAATACTAATCGGTATACTCATTTCTTGTGCGCGTAAAATTTTAGCAGTGATTAAGCCTTTAATTTCACGTACTTTAAGATTCTCAATACCATTTAACTTAATAGCGTTCATTTGTAAGTTATCTTTCATTGGCACTATATTTTTATTGAAATAGTCACGTAGACCAGGCATGTCATCTTCTCGAATGTATTCTGAAAGTGTCGTTAAGATATTGACATAATCATGTCGGAACTTGCGCATTTCATTATTAATTGCTTCAATCTTTAATGTGTATTCGTAATAGGTCTCAATTTCTTCTTGATTTCGTTTGTATTTCATCTCTTTAAGGAGAAATTGTGAAATAACAAATGTTAATATACTTAAAAATATAGTGATTCCAATAAAAATAAAAGAATACTGCCTTATTACTTTAGCTTCATCCGAGTTTATTTGAGAATAAAAGAAAAACAATGAAAAAGTAAGCAGTAGAATGGTTGAAATAACTATTAAAAAACCTTTGTTTAGTATTAGATATGATGTGCTAATCTTTTTGAGAACTCTATTTATTATATAAGAAAATAGCAAGCTGATTGTAACATAAATAGCAAGAAAGCTTGGAAATATTACTAATATACTATCAGAAATTTTGGTAACATATGCATAAATTACTATATACATGTAGTTAGCACAGTACAAAATAATTTGCGAAGCCATAATCAACAAAATAGAATACCATTTGATTTTGACGAAATACAATATAATTATGAATGAAGTTAATATTATTAGGGATGCGCTATCAAACATTTTATATAAAAATAACGATAATGACGTAATTACTATAATAAAAAAATAATCAAGTTTACTATATTTGATTCCACTTATTAAAGCGGGTATTGTAAACATTAATATCATTTGAGTTACTACGAATAAAACAAAATTATAACTATTTAATGTTTCCACCTACTATCACACTCTCTATTTAAATTATTCGTGTAATTGTGTTAATTCTTTTGGTACTTCAACTTCATCCATTATGAAGTCACAAGTACTATAAGCTGCGATGTTACCAATGTTTTTTAAAATCCCAGTAATAAAATCAAAAAATAAGTTAAATAATGTATTCATTTTAAGTCCTCCTTAATAAAGAAAATAGGTAATAATGTAATAGCTTCTATTATGATGCCTAATTGAATGAATTGGGCAAATGGCTCTTTGATGATAAGTGTGATAATGAAAAAGGTTAAACTAACAATAATCGCATAATATTTTTTTCGTTTAATAAGTCGCACAGGAATGGGCTTCTTTTTAGTTGCTGCAGGAGCATATACTGAGATTACACCTAAAGAAATAACTGTTAAAATAATCATAATTAATGGATTAATATGAAAATTTAATATTACTAAAGGTAAGAGTATAAATAATAAAATACTTTCCACATAGCACCAAAAGGAAGAAGGTGCATGTGCACCATGTGCATGTCTTCTTATTAAGTAAAATGTTAAATTCGTAATTAACGTAAACAGAAAAATGTTTAAAATATAGGCAAGAGTATACATAACAATTAATTTACCTATATTTTTAGCTAAGACCTGCATCCCTAATCGTACTTGCAAAAATTGAATATGATCTAAGTTATTTCTCTTTTGAAGATACGTGGCAAACTGGTCAATTTTATTATCAAAATAATTCAATTTTACACCACTCTCTTCACTGTCATTATACGATTTAGTACAATCTTTTATCATTATATTGCCTAACTGTAGGAAATAAATACTTAACTGTTAAATGTAATTTGTATTTAATATTTTAACATAAAAAAATTTACAGTTAAGAATAAAAAACGGCTAGTTAAGAAAAAATGGAAAATAAATGCTTTTAGCATGTTTTAATATAACTAGATCACAGAGATGTGATGGAAAATAGTTGATGAGTTGTTTAATTTTAAGAATTTTTATCTTAATTAAGGAAGGAGTGATTTCAATGGCACAAGATATCATTTCAACAATCAGTGACTTAGTAAAATGGATTATCGACACAGTGAACAAATTCACTAAAAAATAAGATGAATAATTAATTACTTTCATTGTAAATTTGTTATCTTCGTATAGTACTAAAAGTATGAGTTATTAAGCCATCCCAACTTAATAACCATGTAAAATTAGCAAGTGAGTAACATTTGCTAGTAGAGTTAGTTTCCTTGGACTCAGTGCTATGTATTTTTCTTAATTATCATTACAGATAATTATTTCTAGCATGTAAGCTATCGTAAACAACATCGATTTATCATTATTTGATAAATAAAATTTTTTTCATAATTAATAACATCCCCAAAAATAGATTGAAAAAATAACTGTAAAACATTCCCTTAATAATAAGTATGGTCGTGAGCCCCTCCCAAGCTCGCGGCCTTTTTTTATTGTAATAAAGAAGGGAAGAGTTAATCCTCATTATGAGATCCACCGTTAAAATTTATGAATAATTCTAATGTTGGAAAAGGTCAAAAAAATAATCAATATAATTAAGAAATCATTCATTTGCAAAGAGCGAAATGGATTCTTACTGAGTTATCTATTTTAAAAAATAAACATAGACTTATGAAAAATTTCTCATAAATCTATGTTTAGTCATGACATGTGTTAATTATTATTTCGGGCGCTTCTTATTTATACAAATCTAATTTAATACTTTTAAATACAGGTATATTTTCGCGTTGCTGTTCTACTTCATTTAAGTTTAAATCTACAGTCAAAATATCTGCGGATTCATTTAATTCTCCAACTAAATCTCCATTTGGGTTTATAACTATCGAATGGCCAGCATATTCTGTGTTACCATCGAATCCAGTGCTATTAGTTCCAATGACAAACATATTATTTTCAATTGCACGTGCCTTTAGTAATGAATGCCAATGTTGAAGACGTGACATAGGCCATTGTGCCACATAAAATGCAATTTTAGCACCACTACGAGCAGGATATCTTAATAATTCTGGAAAACGTAAATCATAACAGATAAGTTGGGTCACATAAGTACCGTCAGACAATTGAAAGGGTTCAGCTACATTTTCGCCAGCGGTTAAAAATTCATGCTCTCTTAACATAGGAACTAAATGAACTTTGTCGTATTCATTAATCAGCTGGCCACTTTTATTCACACTAAAAGCTGTATTAAATATTTGATTGTTTCTAATGTTAGAAACTGACCCAGCTACGATATCGACTTTATATTTTTCAGCTAAATGTTTAATAAATGAAAAACTTTGTCCTAGATTATTATCTGCTTTTTCATTTAAATGCTCTAAATCATAGCCATTATTCCACATTTCAGGTAAAACGACTACATCTACTTCATCATTCATATTTTTTTCGAACCATTGCGTTATTTGAGTTTCATTTTTAGAACTATCTCCAAAAATAATCGGTAATTGATAAATTTGGACTTTCATAACATCACATCCTTGATAGATCTTATATATAACTTACTAAAAGTTATGTTGAAACGCAAAAAACGAGCCCAGGACATAAAATCAAAGTCCTAGGCTCGACAATATTATATTGACAGTAGTTGATGGGGCCCCAACATAGAGAAATTGGAACACCAATTTCTACAGACAATGCAAGTTGGGGTGGGCTCTAACGTAAAGAAATACTTTTTCTTTAGAAATTAGTATTTCTTATACATGAGTTTTACTCATGTATTCCTATTCATAAGTACACATTAGCAGCAGCTAATGTGTATGAACCACTACATAATGAATAATTAATGATTCTTTATCATTTCTGTCCCATTCCCTACAATATATTGATTATTTTTTTATTACGAAACGATCTTCCACTGGATTAAATGATTTTTCGCCAGCAGCTTCACGAATATCACCAAATGGCATTTGAGCAATAAGTTTCCAACTTTTAGGAATATTAAATTCATTTGAAGTCATCTCATCAACAAGTGGATTATAGTGCTGTAATGAAGCACCTATGCCTTTAGTAGCTAATGCAGTCCAAATTGCAAATTGATGCATGGCATTTGTTTGAGTTGACCATATTGCAAAATTATCATAGTAGTTTGGCATTTGTTCTTGTAAACCACTTACAACATCTTGATCTTCATAAAACAAAATTGTACCGTATGAATGTTTGAAGTTATCAATTTTTTGTTCAGTTGGCTCGAAATCACGATTCTCTCCCATGACTTCTTTTAAAATTGCTTTTGTGTTATCCCAAAATTTATTATTGTTGTCATTTAATAAGAGAACAATTCTAGTTGATTGAGAATTAAATGATGAAGGAACATGTTTAACTGCATGTGCAATCATTGATTCTAATTCGTCATCGCTAATTGATATTGAATCTTTCAAATTATATATTGAACGTCTTTCTTCCATTGCATTGTCAAAAGTCATTGCTTTTTTATCTTTTTTAAATAAACCCATAATTATTGCTCCTTCTTTAGTAAAGAATACTTAATAGACTAAGTATAAAATTTATACTCGAACTTGTAAAGTAATATTTACGAAAATTTCAAGAATATTAATATTCATTTTCAAATTCCAAATATAAATGCATTTTCAACGCATATTTATTATACTTAGATTAATACTTACATGAAAAAGGGAGGTGTCTCGTGAAATGTCATATCATTGGTTTACGAAAATGTTACTTTCAACAAGTATTTTAATTTTAAGTAGTAGTAGTTTAGGGCTTGCAACAGACACAGTTGAAGCAAAGGATAACTTAAATGGAGAAAAGCCAACTACTAATTTGAATCATAATGTAACTTCACCATCAGTAAATAGTGAAATAAATAATAATGAGACTGGGACACCTCCCGAATCAAATCAAACGGGTAATGAAGGAACAGATTCGAATAGTCGTGATGCTAATCCTGATTCGAATAATGTGAAGCCAGACTCAAACAACCAAAACCCAAGTCCAGATTCAAAACCTGACCCAAATAACCCAAACCCAGTTCCGAATCCAAAGCCAGACCCAGATAAACCAAAGCCAAATCCGGAACCAAAGCCAGACCCAGATAACCCGAAACCAAAACCGGATCCAAAACCAGATCCAGATAACCCGAAACCAAAACCGGATCCAAAACCAGACCCAGATAAACCAAAGCCAAATCCTAACCCGTCACCAGATCCCAATCAACCTGGGGATTCCAATCATTCTGGTGGCTCGAAAAATGGGGGGGACATGGAACCCAAATGCTTCAGATGGATCTAATCAAGGTCAATGGCAACCAAATGGAAATCAAGGAAACTCACAAAATCCTACTGGTAATGATTTTGTATCCCAACGATTTTTAGCCTTGGCGAATGGTGCATACAAGTATAATCCGTATATTTTAAATCAAATTAATAAGTTGGGCAAAGATTATGGAGAAGTTACTGATGAAGACATTTATAATATTATCCGCAAACAAAACTTCAGCGGAAATGCATATTTAAATGGATTACAACAGCAATCGAATTACTTTAGATTCCAATATTTCAATCCATTGAAATCAGAAAGGTACTATCGTAATTTAGATGAACAAGTACTCGCATTAATTACTGGTGAAATTGGATCAATGCCAGATTTGAAAAAGCCCGAAGATAAGCCGGATTCAAAACAACGTTCATTTGAGCCGCATGAAAAAGACGATTTTACAGTAGTTAAAAAACAAGAAGATAATAAGAAAAGTGCGTCAACTGCATATAGTAAAAGTTGGCTAGCAATTGTATGTTCTATGATGGTGGTATTTTCAATCATGCTATTCTTATTTGTAAAGCGAAATAAAAAGAAAAATAAAAACGAATCACAGCGACGATAATCCGTGTGTGATTCGTTTTTTATATTATGGAATAAAAATGTGATATATAAAATTCGCTTGTTCCGTGGCTTTTTTCAAAGCTTCAGGATTAAGTAATTGGAATATAACGACGAATCCATTTTGTAACATATGAATAATAATTGGAACAGCAAGTCGTTTCGTCCATACATATGCTAATGAAAAAATGACGCCCATACCAAAGTAAATAGGAATAAATTTATAGTCATTATGCGCTAATGCAAAGATTAATGAGCTTACAGTCGTTGCAATAGCAAATGCGACGATACGGTTACCTTTAATTGCATTAAATAATTCGCCAAAGATTACTTTTCTAAATACATATTCTTCTAATAGAGGACCAACGATTGATACGAAAAAGATAAACAATGGAATCTTTCGTGCAATAACGATTAAACGCTCAGTATTTGGACTTGTTTGTTGTGTGCCAAAAATTTGAGTATATACAATACTAACTACCATTTGATAAATCATTACCAGTGCAAATCCAAGCAATGCCCATGGAATGATATATTTTTTATGTTCTTTAACTTCTAATTCTAATTTTGTTGGATTTTTAATTTTTAAATTAATTAAAATAATCGTCGTGGCGGCGATTAAAAATAGAACAAGTTGTATGTAAATGACTGCTTTAGTCAGTTCTATGCCACTATATTGTACAAATGGTAATTTTTTTACAATGAGAAGCGGTAAAAATTGAGACAATATATAAATAATAACAGTTAGCAACGATGCCCATAGTCTTGTCATAATTTTCCTCCAAATATTTGTTTATAATTTATTTTATCGTAAATAACTTGAAGTTACAAAACTTAATTGAAAGGTTATGACTTGAAATTTTGACCAAATTTGATTATTATGAATGTATGTTAGCACTCTATAATGTTAAGTGCTAAACTTTAGGTTTTTTAAGGAGGAACAATCATGCTAAAACCAATTGGAAATCGTGTGATTATTGAGAAAAAAGAACAAGAACAAACAACTAAAAGTGGTATTGTTTTAACTGATAGTGCTAAAGAAAAATCAAACGAAGGCGTTATCGTTGCAGTAGGAACTGGACGTCTATTAAATGATGGTACAAGAGTGACTCCTGAAGTGAAAGAAGGGGACCGTGTCGTGTTCCAACAATATGCTGGTACAGAAGTTAAACGAGATAATGAAACATATCTAGTATTAAATGAAGAAGATATTTTAGCAGTAATTGAATAATATAGAATATAATTCATAGATAGATTGTAAAGAACGAAAATGAAATATGACTAAACAAATGGAGGTTTATCATTTATGGTTAAACAATTGAAATTCTCTGAAGATGCACGTCAAGCAATGTTACGTGGTGTTGACCAATTAGCAAATGCAGTTAAAGTAACGATTGGTCCTAAAGGACGTAATGTTGTATTAGATAAAGAGTTTACAGCACCTTTAATTACGAACGATGGTGTAACGATTGCTAAAGAAATCGAATTAGAAGATCCATATGAAAATATGGGGGCTAAACTAGTTCAAGAAGTCGCAAATAAGACAAATGAAATTGCTGGTGACGGTACGACAACTGCAACAGTGTTAGCTCAAGCAATGATTCAAGAAGGCTTGAAAAATGTTACAAGCGGTGCGAACCCAGTCGGTTTACGACAAGGTATCGATAAAGCAGTTAAAGTTGCTGTTGAAGCGTTACATGAAAATTCTCAAAAAGTTGAAAATAAAAATGAAATTGCGCAAGTAGGTGCGATTTCTGCAGCAGATGAAGAAATTGGACGTTATATTTCTGAAGCTATGGAAAAAGTTGGCAATGATGGTGTCATTACAATTGAAGAATCAAATGGCTTGAACACTGAACTTGAAGTGGTTGAAGGTATGCAATTTGATCGTGGTTATCAATCACCGTATATGGTTACTGATTCAGATAAAATGGTTGCTGAATTAGAACGCCCATACATTTTAGTGACAGATAAGAAAATCTCATCATTCCAAGATATCTTACCTTTACTAGAACAAGTGGTTCAATCTAATCGTCCAATCTTAATTGTAGCTGATGAAGTCGAAGGCGATGCATTAACAAATATCGTGCTTAACCGTATGCGTGGCACATTTACAGCTGTTGCAGTAAAAGCACCTGGTTTCGGTGATCGTCGTAAAGCAATGTTAGAAGATTTAGCTATTTTAACTGGTGCGCAAGTGATTACTGATGATTTAGGTCTAGATTTAAAAGATGCATCAATAGATATGTTAGGTACTGCAAGCAAAGTAGAAGTAACTAAAGATAATACAACTGTTGTTGATGGTGACGGTGACGAAAACAGCATTGATGCACGTGTAAGCCAATTGAAATCTCAAATTGAAGAAACTGAATCTGACTTTGATCGTGAAAAATTACAAGAGCGCTTAGCTAAATTAGCAGGTGGTGTTGCAGTTATCAAGGTAGGTGCAGCAAGTGAAACAGAACTTAAAGAACGTAAATTACGTATTGAAGATGCTTTAAACTCTACACGTGCAGCAGTTGAAGAAGGTATTGTTGCAGGTGGTGGTACTGCACTAGTAAATATTTACCAAAAAGTAAGTGAAATTGAAGCTGAAGGCGACATTGAAACAGGTGTGAATATTGTACTTAAAGCATTAACTGCACCAGTTCGCCAAATTGCTGAAAATGCAGGATTAGAAGGTTCTGTTATTGTAGAACGTTTGAAAAACGCAGAGCCGGGTGTTGGTTTTAACGCTGCTACAAACGAGTGGGTTAATATGTTAGAAGCAGGTATCGTTGATCCAACTAAAGTAACACGCTCAGCATTACAACATGCTGCAAGTGTTGCAGCAATGTTCTTAACGACTGAAGCGGTTGTAGCATCAATTCCAGAAAAAAATAATGACCAACCTAACATGGGTGGCATGCCAGGAATGATGTAAAACAGTTTCTAGTTTTGACTAACTAGAAAATTACATTATGCAAGAGTATGATTCGTTCCAAATAAATATTAGAGCGTATGAAAATATTTTAATTTAAGACGCCTTCCTTTAGTTGACTAAACTTATGAGAGGCGTCTTTATTATGTGCTGATGTGTTATTGAGATTCATAATGGTATTTAAATCATTGTAGTGCGGGAGTTATTGTATTGCCCTTAATATGAGAGTACATCAACTTCTATAAGTAATGCATATTGCGAGTGCAGGAGTGAATGAGTGCTTGATTAAAATCCTTATGGGTGGTTGACATAATTAAAAGAAATAACATTTGAAATTTCTTAATCACAAGCGGTTAACTAGGTATAGTTTAGTTTTGAGTAGATCTTTTTAAAGGTGTACTTGTGCATTTTACTTAATTAAAGAGATAAGACATTTAATGGGCCTAAAATAGATGAAAAACAAAAAACTACCTGTTTAGGTAGTTTTTTAAATGTAATAGATTAAAACACTAGTTCATTTCTTGTTAAAGATTGATGGTTATTTTATAGATAAATTTGTCCTTTAGTGTAGCGGTAATTTTTAGGACTTTTTGGTGGTATAAATGTTCTTAAAAAAATTAATAGTCCTACTTTACCGCAAAGCATAACGAATATAATAATTATTTTAGTAATACCATGATATTCTGTGGTAAGGTTCATACTTAACCCGACTGTTCCAAATGCAGAAACCACTTCGAATAATAACTTGATTAATGATATGTTCGGATTAATTATCGATAATATAAAAGTAATGATACTGATAAATAGAAATGAGATATTAATGGTAACAATAGATAGTTTTATATGTTTGTCAGATATTTCTTTATTGAATACTGAAACATTATTTTCTTTACGTATATAATTTAGAACAAATATAAACGCTACTGCAAAAGTAGTTATTTTAATTCCTCCAGCTGCACTGAGAGGGGCACCACCAATAAACATAAGTAGCATTAACATTAAGGCGGTAGATTTGTTAATGATTGCTATATCTATACTGTTAAAACCCGCTGTTCGTGTTGTTACTGATTGGAAAAAAGAATTTCCGATTTTTTCAACTAGTCCCATATTTTGCATAGTATTAAACTGTTCTAATAAAAAGAATGTAATAGCTCCTATAATTATTAGGATACTAGTTGTAGTTAAGACTAATTTAGAATGTAAAGATAATTTACTCAATTTTTTACAATTAATAAAGTCTATTACGACAAAATGTCCAATACCTCCAAATATTATGAGTATTGAGGTTGTAATAATGACAATTGGATCACTAGAATAATCTATTAAGTTATTCTTAAAAAGGGCAAATCCAGCATTATTAAAAGCTGATACTGATGTGAATAAGCTTAAAAATAAACCTTTGCCTATACCAAATTTTGGTATAAAAGATAAACACAAACAAATCATACCAATTAATTCAGTGACTAAACTATAAATAGCCAAGTGTTTAATTAGCTTAATAACACCACCAGGTTCGTCAATATTCCATGTAACCATAATCAAGAATCTATTTTTCATTGATATCTTTCTATTTAAAAATACTAGTGTCAATAGGGTTACGGTCACGATACCCAGACCACCTATTTGAATTAATAATAGTATTACTATTTCACCAAGTATATTAAACTGTGACCCTATATCAACTGGAGATAGGCCAGTAACTGTAAATGCACTTGAAGCTATAAATAGGGCATCTAAAAAAGATATTGGCTTTTTACCAGTGAAAGGTAAATACAATAAAAGTGCACCTATGATAGTTGTAGAGAAGAATAGCATTAAATAAAAATATAAAGGTTTGTGGACTTTGTTCATTTTAATTGCATACTCCTTTATATTATAAATTAATAATTAGATAATATCATAAATGAAAATAGAAATGTTACTGATGTGTATTACTTTTCAATTCTAGTCAGGGGCCCCAACATAGAGAATTTCGAAAAGAAATTCAACAGACAATGTAAGTTGGGGTGGGGCCCCAACATAGAGAATTTCGAAAAGAAATTCTACAAACAATGTAAGTTGGGGTGGGGCCTCAACAAAGAGGAATTGGATTCCCAATTTCAACAGTCAATGCAATTTATGTACGACAAATCACCACTATAATTTCAGTTTTACATCACTTAATCAATGAAAATGTGATTGTTGATATTTGAATATTTACATTCAAACAATATTCATCGCTATTTCTATCAACTTAAAATTCGCAATAAAAAACTGCCAGCACGCGAATAGGGCAGCTGACAGCATCGTTCTTATTTTTCTTTTAAATATTGAATGGAAGCCTCTTTAAAAATATCAATATATTTCAGATACATATCTTTTTCGATATATTCATCGATTTGATGTGCCATTAATGGATTACCTGGTCCAAAAATGGCTAAATCAACATTGTCCTTATTATCACCTAAGAAACTAGAGGCATCTGTTGCACCTACAAGCGCCGAAACAAATATATCGTCTTTGTCTACATAACTAGAAGCTACATCTTTAATCGTAGTAATTAATTTGTTATTTTTATCGCTTGTTACAGGTCGGTGATTGCTTGGAATATCGAGTGAAAGCTTATTGCTATCCACATTATTAATGATATTTTGGAAAAACGATTCTATAAAGTCGTTATCATACTCAGGAACTGGTCTTACGTTAAATTCAAGTGAAGCTTCATCTGGTACAGAGTTAAATTGTTTGCCGCCATTTATAATCGAACATACAGCTGTAAGACCAGATGCATAATTTGCATCCTCTTCAGAAATTTCTTTTCCTATCAATGATTTGAACATGGGTGCAACATCTAATTCATGTTTAGTATCATGTTTTTTAAGCTCTGAATATTTTTCTTTAAATTGATTATAAAATTCAAGCAGTGTATCAATTGCATTGTCACCAATAAATGGAACTGAGCTATGGACAGCTTTACCAGTGGCAGTTACTTTACATGACATAGATCCTTTATGTGCATAATAAATTCCAGATCCAGTTGGTTCAACAATAATTAAGCCATCTACATCCTCTAAATAGCCTTTATCAGCCAATAATTTGGCACCTTCTTGTTCTTTCTCTTCGCCAGCAGTAGCTAGTAATCTTATCGTTCCTTGAGGTAATTGATTTTGTTCTTTTAATTCAATGAGTGTGATGACCAAAGCCATCAGACCGCCTTTCATATCTGTTGTGCCTCGACCATATAATTTGCCATTTTTTTCTGTGAGTTGAAAAGGGGGATAAGTCCAATTATCTTGATTTCCTGCATCAACAACATCCATATGACCACTCAATGCGAGTATAGGTGAGCCGTTACCGATTTCTGCAACGATATTGGCGCGGTGTTCATTAACTTTCAAAATTTCAGATTTAATATCGTACTTGTCGAATAAATCTTTTAAATAATTACAAACGTCTATTTCATTATTATTTTCAGTTTGTAGTTCAACAATATCTGCTAGTAATTGAATTTTTTCTTTTTCACTAAAAGTTGTCATTAAGCTCACACCTTTTCAAAGTAGTATATATATTTATATAAACATAATTTTTATTCTTAAACATAATTTAAAATGCAGAAAGTGGTGTGTTATTTGATTTCGTTCTATGAAATTAACTGTCTAGTATCAACAATCTTATTAACACTGATATCGGGTATGCTTAATTTTATAGTAAATTGTATGAGAAAGATGCAGGATATTATTTAGCTAATAATTATATATAAATTTCAAATCGATGGTTATTAACTACTAAATAAAAACATTTGCTAAATTAATGACTTTGTACACACATTATTTTTAAAGAGGATAAAGTATTTAATAATATTAACAAAATCATTTAATAAATAGTTAAATATATATTCTCTATTTTTGTGATATTATTCACATGTCGATACATATCAACAAATATCAATCATACGAAAGAAGGTTATAACAATGAAAAATAAAAAACGTGTTTTAATAGCGTCATCATTATCATGTGCAATTTTATTGTTATCAGCAGCAACGACTCAAGCAAATTCAGCTCATAAAGACTCGCAAGACCAAAATAAGAAAGAACATGTTGATAAGTCTCAACAAAAAGACAAACGTAATGTTACTAATAAAGATAAAAATTCACCAGTACCTGATGATATTGGTAAAAACGGTAAAATCACAAAACGAACTGAAACAGTATATGATGAAAAAACAAATATACTTCAAAATTTACAATTCGACTTTATCGATGATCCAACTTATGACAAGAATGTATTACTTGTTAAAAAACAAGGCTCAATTCATTCAAATTTAAAGTTTGAATCTCATAAAGAAGAAAAAAATTCAAATTGGTTAAAGTATCCAAGTGAGTACCATGTAGATTTTCAAGTAAAAAGAAATCGTAAAACTGAAATATTAGACCAATTGCCGAAAAATAAAATTTCAACTGCGAAAGTAGACAGTACATTTTCATATAGCTCAGGTGGTAAATTCGATTCAACGAAAGGTATTGGACGAACTTCATCAAATAGCTACTCCAAAACGATTAGTTATAATCAGCAAAATTATGACACAATTGCCAGCGGTAAAAATAATAACTGGCATGTACACTGGTCAGTTATTGCGAATGACTTGAAGTATGGTGGAGAAGTGAAAAATAGAAATGATGAATTATTATTCTATAGAAATACGAGAATTGCTACTGTAGAAAACCCTGAACTAAGCTTTGCTTCAAAATATAGATATCCAGCATTAGTAAGAAGTGGCTTTAATCCAGAATTTTTAACTTATTTATCTAATGAAAAGTCAAATGAGAAAACGCAATTTGAAGTAACATACACACGAAATCAAGATATTTTGAAAAACAGACCTGGAATACATTATGCACCTCCAATTTTAGAAAAAAATAAAGATGGTCAAAGATTAATTGTCACTTATGAAGTTGATTGGAAAAATAAAACAGTTAAAGTCGTTGATAAATATTCTGATGACAATAAACCTTATAAAGAAGGATAATATTGAAAGGGCGGATTACTAATGATTAAACAATTATACAAAAACATCACAATTTGTAGTTTAGCAATATCTACTGTATTAACTGTATTTCCGGCAACTTCTTATGCAAAAATTAATTCTGAAATTAAAGCTGTTTCTGAGAAGAATCTTGATGGTGATACTAAAATGTATACACGTACAGCTACAACAAGTGATAGTCAAAAAAATATTACTCAAAGCTTACAATTTAATTTCTTAACTGAACCTAATTATGATAAAGAAACAGTATTTATTAAAGCAAAAGGTACAATTGGTAGTGGTTTGAGAATTTTAGACCCAAATGGTTATTGGAATAGTACATTAAGATGGCCTGGATCTTATTCAGTTTCAATTCAAAATGTTGATGACAACAACAATACAAATGTGACTGACTTTGCACCAAAAAATCAGGATGAATCAAGAGAAGTTAAATATACGTATGGTTATAAAACAGGTGGAGATTTTTCGATTAATCGTGGAGGCTTAACTGGAAATATTACAAAAGAGAGTAATTATTCAGAGACGATTAGTTATCAACAACCATCATATCGTACATTACTTGATCAATCTACGTCACATAAAGGTGTAGGTTGGAAAGTAGAAGCACATTTGATAAATAATATGGGACATGACCATACGAGACAATTAACTAATGATAGTGATAATAGAACTAAAAGTGAAATCTTTTCTTTAACACGAAATGGAAATTTATGGGCGAAAGATAATTTTACGCCTAAAGACAAAATGCCTGTAACTGTGTCTGAAGGGTTTAATCCAGAATTTTTAGCTGTTATGTCACATGATAAAAAAGATGAAGGTAAATCAAAATTTGTTGTTCATTATAAAAGATCAATGGATGAGTTTAAAATAGATTGGAATCGTCATGGTTTCTGGGGCTATTGGTCTGGCGAAAACCATGTAGATAAAAAAGAAGAAAAATTATCAGCATTATATGAAGTTGATTGGAAGACACATGATGTGAAGTTTGTAAAAGTACTTAATGATAATGAAAAGAAATAAGTAATAAAAGTTGCCTGCTACATAGAATGTAGTAGGTAACTTTTATTTATATTTGAGTAGATAGATTTATTATGATGTGCAGTGTATCAATCATATTTAACTGCAGACGAAGTATATCTATATTAATGAAGAAATATGGGAGTGGAACAGAAATGATAAAGAGCCACTAATGATTTATTATGTAGTGGTTCTTACACATTAGCCACAGCTAATATGTATTTAAAAATAAGAATACATGAGTAAAACTCATGCATAAGAAATACTAATTTCTAAAGAAAAAGTATTTCTTTATGTTGGGGCCCCGCCAACTTGCATTGCCTGTAGAATTTCTTTTCGAAATTCTCTGTGTTGGGACCACGCAGTCAACTAATACCAATATAACATTATAGAGCCTAGAACTTGATTTTTGTCCTAGACTCAGTCAATTCAAATTTTAACAATATAACTCGCTTAGACTTTTTAGAACGAAGCGAGTTATTAGTTAGTTGAGCACTATTTACTATAGGCTTTGATTGGGTAATGATCTGAAAAATCATTGTAAACGTAGTAATATGGGAACGCATATACATCCCATGGCTTAGGTTTTTCAGTCACAACTTCATTGACTAATTGTTTTGGTTGTTTATGATCTTTATCTGTAAATATATAGTCTAAATGTTCTGGTTTACCATTAGGGTAATTATATTTCGCAATTGAATTTGATTGAGGGTCCCATGTGCTATTATGACCTGCATATAGAACATCATTTACATTCAAGTTTTTAAGCATATCTTTGAACTCTGGAGTACCTTTATTAACATTAAGGTCGCCACCTATATATACCGTTTCATCTTTAGGGATATTTTTCTTTTTAACAAAGTCACTGATTTCTTTCATTTGTTCAGCTCTAATTTTTCGATCATGTCCAGCACCACAACGTGAATCTTCAGATTGTGTATGTGTACCGATAACGTGAACGTTCTTACCATTTTTCTCTATTTTTGTATAAACAAAGCCTTTGTTGCTATCATTATCGAATCCACAACCGCTTTTGAAAACATGCTGGATTTTTTCTTTAATAGGATATTTACTTACAATCGCTACGCCACCATCTTCAGCAACAGTTGATGAGTAGCTACCTTCAGTTTTGTCCCACCCTGATTGAGAACGACCTAGTACAGGTGTTTGATAAGGATATTCTTTTTTTACATTACTTAATAATTTATCTGATGCACCATTATCAAATGCTTCATTGAATATTACGACATCATTATTTTTAATATAAGAAGATTGTCCGATTAAATCAGCACGTTTATATTGCCCCCAATTCGGATACAAAACGGTCGATAACATATAAACGTTATGACTAACTAACTTCAAATCAGTATCATCTTTCTTAGATTCGGCTTTGGCACTATTGTCAGTAAGTGCACCAACTAATAATAAATTTGCTAATGCAAGTGTTGCAACTTTTTTTAGTGAATTGGATTTTGTTTTTTTCACCATCATTATCACTCCTTTTATATAGCTTACAATAAAATAGATGCAAAATTGATTAACTAAATTTAAATTAATTATTAAATCGAATTTATATTTTTAAGTAAATGTTTTTTGAGTATAAAGATACTGTAAATAAAATTGACAAATGTAATCGGAATTAAGAGATGAAGGTTGTTATGACATTTAAGTTTGAAGCTTGATATAAACAAAATCAAACAACATTTTAGGTATTGTAAATTAATTAGTTAATCAAAATTAAAAGAACTTTTAACAGTGTTAAAAAATTATTGTTAATGATAATTTATTATTAATATTCAGTTAATTCAAAAAATAGAGAAAGTCTGGCTATAATTAAGTTGCAATTACGAATTACATAATAAAGGAGAGATAATTTATGAAATTTAAGTCATTGATTACAACAACTTTAGCATTAGGTGTTTTAGCATCAACAGGTGCAAACTTTAATAATAATGAAGCGTCTGCCGGAGCTAAGCCATTAGATAAATCATCAAGTTCGTTACACCATGGATATTCTAAAGTCCATGTTCCATATGCAATCACTGTGAACGGTACAAGCCAAAATATTTTATCAAGCTTAACATTTAATAAGAATCAAAATATTAGTTATAAAGATTTAGAGGATAGAGTTAAATCAGTTTTAAAATCAGACAGAGGTATTAGTGATATAGATTTAAGACTATCGAAGCAAGCGGAATATACTGTTTACTTTAAAAATGGAGCAAAAAGAGTTATCGATTTGAAAGCAGGTATTTACACAGCTGATTTAATTAATACAAGTGAAATTAAAGCTATTAATATTAACGTAGATACTAAAAAGCATATTGAAGATAAAAAGAAAGATAAAGCAAATTACCAAGTTCCATACACAATTACTGTGAACGGTACAAGCCAAAATATTTTATCAAACTTAACATTTAATAAGAATCAAAATATTAGTTACAAAGATTTAGAGGACAAAGTTAAATCAGTTTTAGAATCAAATAGAGGTATTACTGATGTTGATTTAAGACTATCGAAGCAAGCGAAATATACAGTTAATTTTAAAAATGGAACGAAGAAAGTTATTGATTTGAAAGCAGGTATATACACAGCGAATTTAATAAATTCAAGTGATATTAAAAGTATCAATATTAACGTAGATACAAAAAAACATGTCGAAAATAAAGCTAAAAGAAACTATCAAGTTCCATATTCAATTAATTTAAATGGTACATCTACAAACATTTTATCGAATCTTTCATTTTCAAATAAACCTTGGAAGAATTATAAAGATTTAACTAGGCAAATAAAATCAGTACTGAAGCATGATAGAGGTATTAGTGAACAAGATTTAAAATATGCTAAGAAAGCTTATTATACTGTTTATTTTAAAAATGGTGGTAAAAGAATCTTACAGTTAAATTCAAAAAATTACACAGCAAACTTAGTTCATGCGAAAGATGTTAAGAGAATTGAAATTACTGTTAAAACAGGACCTAAAGCGAAAGCAGACAGATATGTACCATACACAATTGCAGTAAATGGCACATCAACACCAATTTTATCTAAATTAAAATTTTCAGGTGACCCACGTGTAGGATACAGTGATATAACTAAAAAAGTAAAATCAGTATTGAAGTACGATAGGGGGATCTCTGATCGTGAATTAAAATTCGCAAAGAAAGCAACTTACACATTACATTTTAAAAATGGAAAGAAACAAGTAGTGAATTTAAATTCAAACATCTTTACACCGAATTTATTTAGTGCCAAAGATATTAAAAAAATTGATATAAATGTGAAACAACACACTAAATCAAAAAAAAAATAAATCTAATAATGTGAAATTCCCAGTAACAATAAATAAATTTGAAAACATAGTTTCAAATGAATTTGTGTTCTATAATGCAAGTAAAATTACAATTAATGACTTAAGTATAAAGCTTAAATCAGCAATGGCAAACGATCAAGGGATTACTAAACATGACATAGGACTTGCTGAACGCGCAGTGTATAAAGTGTATTTTAAAAATGGTTCGTCAAAATATGTAGACTTAAAAACTGAGTATAAAGATGGAAAAGTATTTAAAGCAACTGACATTAAGAAAGTAGATATTGAACTTAAATTTTAATCTTTAATTTTATAATAAGGCATCTCACAATCGTGGGGTGCCTTTTACATTTGTAGAGATGTGATGCTTGAATGCTTGAAGTGATTTGCCAAAAGTTATATAAATTTGTACCAAATAAATTAAATTTTGTTAGGAAAGATGTATAAAACTAATTAGGTATAGTGTTTGACAAGTTGCTGAATAAAATATATCTTATGATGCTTTGAAAGAAGGAATAATTTTAAAAATAAAAAACCAATAATCCGAGTCATACTCATCAGATTATTGGTTGAAATTAATTATCTTAAGTCATCAATTGCTTTAGCAATTGAATCAAATACATGTGGGATATCTTCTTTTTCTACACAGCTAAACGCAATACGAATATCTGTTGCATTAAGTGCAATAACACCAATTGAATATTTTTCAATTAAATGTTTACGAAGTTCTTCAGGGTCAACATCATGAACTTTTATTGCCATAAAGTACCCAGAGTTAAAGTCATAGGCTTGCCAATGTGAATGATATTGATCAGCATAGACAACTTCCTTAGTGACTTCATAGCGTTCTTTTAATGTTTGAATATTTTGTTCGATTTCTTTATCGAATTGTTTATTATTTTTTAATACATGCTTAACAGCGCTTTGTGTTGGAAGAGGTCCACTAGAAATGTTACTTCGTATAAGACCTTTTACTTTGGCTTCTAAAACTTCTTTAGTTGTTTGATCAGACGTTCCAAATGTCATAAATCCAACACGGAATCCCCATGCGAAAAATTCTTTTGTTGCACCATCTAAACGAACAGGTAATATTGCATTTGAATTTAAATTAGATAATGCAGTAAATAATGATTGAGTATACACATCTTCATAGAATAAACCATAGTATGCATCATCTACCACAGCTATAACTTTTGTCCCTTTATCAGCTAATGCTTTAATTGCGTTGACAATGGTAGTCACTTCTTCATGTGTAGGTGTGTAACCTGTCGGATTATTAGGATAATTTAAAATCATAATGACTTTATCTTTATTGTATGATTGTAAAGCTTCTACTAGTGAATCAGTAGTATAATGTCCGTCTTTATCAAAGATAGGATATGTTTGAAGGTTTGCACCATTTCTCGTATTGAAAACAAGTTTGTAATTACCCCAATTATGCTCTGGTAACAAGATAGTGTCATCTTGATTTACAAATAAATCGCCAACTAAAGATAAACCATGTGTTAATGCATTCGTAACAATTGGTCGTGACATGTTGTCGATTGATAGCTCTGGATTGTCACGCAACATTTTTTGTTGCCATAAATCACGTAATTCTTCGATGCCTTGTGGTGGCGCATAAGGGAATATTTCATCTGGAGTTAAATCATTAAACATTGCATCTAAAGATGATGCAAACATTTTTCCGTCTTTGTTTGTCGCCATACCTATCGTTGCATTATATGTTGTACTCTTTGCTTCAGCAGATTGAGATAAAATGCCTTTTGGATAAAACATATTTTGACCTAAGTCAGATAACATTGCAAAGGCAGTTGCATTTGACTGTTGAAGTTGTTCATTTAAGCTTTGGGCTAAAGGATTCATTATTGCTTAACCTCTCTTTAAAAAAATTGTATGCCTATATATTATCTTCAATTATACCAAAGATAAAGTGTTGTTGGTGAATTAACGAATAATATGTAAAATCCGCTACCAAAATACGAACATATGTTCTGCTTTTGTGTTAGAATAGGTGTAGGTCATCCTTCAGTATGATACTTTAGTCGAACGGAGGTGTAGTGTAATGATGTGGTGGCAAGAAGGGATGATGACACTTATTACAGGTGGCTTACTAATTATTTTTCGACTTTGGTTAGAACTGAAATGGAAAAATAAAAAATGATCCTACACACATAAATAACCCCAAGTCTGCTGGTACCAGACTTGGGGTTGTGTAGTATAATTCAGTGGATACACTTAAATAATATCATTGAACACAATATATCGCAATCAATAATCATTTTAAATGAATGGTTTTGTTGCTCTACTTTAGTTGAAAGTAATTAGTCCTTTGAGCTGTTAATATTTAATAGCTTATTAAAAAACTTATATTTGTTATAATATCGATGTTGAGGTGATAAAAGTTGAAACATCTAACGAAAATATTTGTAGTACTTGCAATTATTTTATTTATTGTTGGTTATTATTTACAAGCAACTAATCATGAAAGCCAAGGTATAAAATTATTATTAGCAGCGATTATGTTTATGATTTGTGCTTTTATAAGTAGAAGTAATGATCGACGTAAAAATAATAAATAGAATTGACTGTTTAAAACGATTGTTTATGTTGACGCTACGATTGTCACGTAGGGATTAAAGACATTCGTTTTAGCAGTCTTTTTTAGTTACAACAAAAGTTGAGTATTGGGTATCAATCAATGTTCAAGGCACTACAAAGTTATATTGGCAGTAGTTGACTGCGGGGCCCCAACATAGAAGCTGTCGGAAAGTCAGCTTACAACAATGTGCAAGTTGGCGGGGCCCCAGCACAGAGAAATTCTACAGACAATGCAAGTTGAGGTGCCCCAAACATAAAGAAATACTTTTTCTTTAGAAATTAGTCTTTCTTATGCATGAGTTTCGCTCATGCATTCCTATTTTTAAGGACACATTAGCTGTGGCTAATGCGTACGAACCACTACAAAATAAATCATAGGTGGTTCTTTATCATCTCTGTTTAACTCCCAACTATGCTATTAATTTGTTAGTGAAGCAGTTAAAAGAAAAAAGAATGTATATTTACAAAACTGTGTATATTGTGTATATTGTATATATACAGAAGGTGATAGGGGGACGTTGATGAAAATAATTTTAAAAAACAATAGTGATTTTCCGATTTATGAACAGATTAAGCAACAAGTAAAACAAAATATTTTAAAGGGACATGTTGCTCCTGGAGAGCATTTGCCATCAATGAGGGAACTTGCCAAAGATCTTCAAGTAAGTTTGATTACTACCAAACGTGCTTATGAAGATTTAGAGAAAGACGGTTTTGTTACAACAATTAGAGGAAAAGGGACCTTTGTTAAGGAACAAGATAGTTCTATTTTAAAAGAGAAACAATTTTTTACCATTGAAAATTTGGTTAAAGAATTGGTTAACGAAGCGCAAGCCATCGAAATGTCACTTGAGGAACTTCAAGATATTTTAACGTTCATTTATGAGGAGGAATCATCATGAATGCCATAGAATTAAGTAATGTTAATTATTCAAGTGATCAGTTTAATTTAAAGAATATCTCTTTCAAAGTTCCTCAAGGATTTGTCACTGGTTTTATTGGTAGAAATGGCGCTGGTAAAACCACAATAATAAGGTTAATTATGGATTTGTATCAACCACAAACTGGTGTTATTAGAGTATTAGAAGAGGATATGGCTCTCAATCCGATAGAGTTAAAGAATAGAATTGGGTTTGTTTACGCTGAAAATTATTTTAATGAGAGATGGACTACGAAGCAACTTGAAAAAATGATTGCCCCTTTTTATCGTAAATGGGACCATCAAGTATTTGAATTTTATCTTGAAAAGTTCGATTTACCAATCAATAAATCAATAAAAACATTTTCGACTGGCATGAAAATGAAATTATCACTAGCAGTTGCATTTTCACATCATGCTGAATTGTATATTTTTGATGAGCCTACTTCAGGTCTTGATCCCTTAGCTAGAAATGAGCTATTGGAGATAATTCAGCAAGAATTAATTGATGAAAATAAAACAATATTCATGTCGACACACATTATCTCAGATTTAGAAAAAATAGCTGATTATATCATTCACTTAAGTGACGGTGAAGTTATCTTAAATGGTTCAAAAGAACAACTGTTACAAAGATATCAAGTTGTGAGTGGTGCAATTGAGGACCTTGATGATGAATTAGCATCTTTACTTATTTTTGAAGAACATAAGCGTACGGGATTTATAGGATTAACAGAACATGCGCAAGTATTTAAAGAAATTTTAGGTCATAAAGTGAATATCACTACACCTTCTATTGAGAACCTAATGGTTTATCTTGAAAAGAGAAAACCTAAATATCATGAAAACATCAAATTGATGGAAGAAGGTTTTTAAATGAAGGCATTGTTAATTAGGAATTTTAAATTACGACGATATACACTTATCATCTATGTTCTATTATTAACCTTATATCCTTTTTATATAATGCTTGACTCAACAAAGTTCTTTTACTTATTGCAATCTTTTATAAGTCCAACAATATTGATTATTTGGATTTTAGATGCTGGTCACTTATTTAGACTCAATCGTAGATTAGGTGGTAATGATTCATATTATTTTTATATGAGTTTACCAGTGTCAAAAAAACAATTGCTTAATGCCAACTATATTACATGCATTGTTTTAACATTAATTGGAACGCTTGTTATTAGTTTATATGCTTATGAAGCAGATGTGATTGAACCAAATTCAATCTATTTTTCAACTGCATATGCATTTGTCATATCTAACTTCTTGTCTATACCAATTGCATTTAGTCAATTTACAGAATTGCGTAGAGTCAAAGTGCCATATGGTATATACGTGTTTACTATTATCATTTTAGTTCCATTTTTATTTTCAATTGCAATAGTGTTGGTGAATTATTTTGTTCTAAGTCAATCATCATTCCCAGATCTATATTCATATGTTTTAAATATTGGTTTTCTAATTATAAGCATTGTTATACTTATTGTTAATTATTTTAAACAGCTCAATAAAATAAATACTAGAAAATTTAAAGGAGGCAGTCGATGAAATTAGAACATATTACAAAAAAATACGGCTCAAATGTCGTTTTAAATGATATTGATTTTGACTTTGGCGATAGTAGAATTGTCGGATTAATAGGAAAAAACGGTGTTGGTAAAACAACCGTTATGAAAGTAATGAATGGTAATATTATTAAATTTGATGGAAAAGTAGATATTGATAATGCAGATAATATCGGTTTTTTAATTGAGCATCCTAAATTATATGATAATAAATCAGGATTGTATAACTTGAAATTATTTGCACAAGTATTAGGTAAGGGTTTTGATAAAGCATACACAGACAAAATTATAGATGCATTTGGTATGAGACCTTATATTAAAAAGAAAGTTAAGAAATATTCAATGGGGATGAAGCAAAAGTTAGCAATTGCAGTATCTTTAATGAATAAACCTAAATTTTTAATATTGGATGAGCCTACAAATGGTATGGATCCAGATGGCTCAATTGATGTGCTGACTACAATTAAGTCTCTAGTAAATGAACTTGATATGAGAATTCTTATATCAAGTCATAAGTTAGAAGATATTGAATTAATTTGTGATAGAGCTGTATTTTTAAGAGACGGACATTTTGTTCAAGATGTAAACATGGAGGAAGGTGTTGCATCTGACACAACGATAGTTACTGTTGATCATAAAGACTTTGATAGAACTGAAAAATATCTTGCAGAGCATTTCCAATTACAAAATGTCGACAAAGCAGACGGACATTTAATGATCGATGCACAAAAAAATTATCAAGTTATACTAAAAGCATTATCTGAATTAGATATTTATCCGAAATATATTGAAACACGTAAAAGTTCATTGCGTGATACGTACTTCAATATAAATCAAAGAGGTGATAAATAATGAGAATTTTAAATTTAGTTAAGTATGATCTTTATAGTGTTTTTAAAAGTCCTTTAACATATTTAGCGATACTTGTCGTATCTAGTTTGATTGCAACTCAAAGTATACTTATGGCAAATTCTATGGATAATCCGAAACATATTATTGTCTATGGATCTGTATTTGCTGCAGCAAAATGGTTATTGTTAATAATTGGATTAATGTTTGTTGTTAAGACAATTACGCGTGATTTTTCACAAGGTACAATTCAACTATATATGAGTAAAGTTAAAACACGCGTTGGATACATTATTTCGAAAACAATTTCAATTATTTTAATTTCAATATTATTTGCATTAATTCATTATGTGATTTTGATTGTTGTGCAAGCATCTAGCAATGGAAAAAATTTGGCGTTTTCTAAATATGTAGATAATTTATGGTTCTTCCTAATCTTTTTACTATTCTTTGGCTTGTTTTTATTCTTAATCACACTTGCATCACAAAAAACAGCAATGATATTTTCATTAGGTGTATTTTTAGTACTCATTGTACCGTTTATTAAACCTTTTATTACATTTATCCCAAGATACGGTGATAAAGTTTTAGATGCTTTTGATTATATCCCTTTTGCTTACTTAACTGATAAAATGATTAGCTCTAACTTTGATTTTAGCAATTGGCAATGGGTAATTTCATTAGGTTCTATAGTGATATTCTTCATTTTGAATATCTTATATGTCGCTAAAAAAGACATTTAATAAAAATAATTTTGAGGTTGGGAATTTTAAATTTTCCCAACCTCAAAGTTTGTCTTATTGTAAATTTATTTATTTTCTAATTTATTTAGGATGGAATTATAAACTGCTTTCCAAAATGAAGCGTCAGTTTTATAGCGGTTTGATATAACTAAGTGTGTTTCTTTTTCTAAATCTGCATAGTCTGGATGATCTTTGCTCGGTAATTTATCAGCACGAACATCAGTTACAAATTTTTGGACTTCATTTGCTCTTGGTCCCCAAACTGTTTCTTGTTCGAATTGATCATTCAAGAATACGAAGATAGGAATTGCACGTGATTTACCATTTGTTAAATATTGATCGATCAGTTTTGTATCATCATCTCTATGGAACACGCGTACTTCTAAATTTAATGCTTCACTGATGTGTTTTAGAATTGGGAGATTCATCATTGCATCTCCACACCAGTCTTCAGTAATTACTAATATTTTAGAATAATTCATCTCTTTTATTTTTTTGATGCGTGAATCATCTTCTGGTAACTCAAATGATTGATAGATACTGAGAACGGTATCTTGATTTGTCTTCATTCCATCAATGTATTCATTTAAGGGTTGGCTATTTTTGAAATAAGTTTCTAAATTTGTCATTGTAAAAACCTCCTTTAGCATTTACAACATTATACCAATTTATAGTAATAAAAGGTAATGAAATAAATTAATTGCAAATTCTTTGTTAATTTTTGTTAAGGATGAAACGGGAAGCACCTTATGCTATATTTAAATAAGTACAAAGAAAGGGTGACATCAGTGCGTATTCAAAATCGCTGGGTTGTGTTTATATTATTTTTAATCTGTTCTTTTGGTGTATTAATTGGTTTATATCAATATCGTCATACGAAAACTGTGGATTTGTCTAATCTTGAAATAAACGATATTAAATTAAATGAGAAGTTTGATAAAAAAGGCTATGAAGTAAATAAAAAAATTAAGTTTGATCGTTTTAAATTTTATAACAGTAAAGCTCATCCTGACCTTACCGTTAAAGTGAGAGAAAAGGATAACATCGTTAAGGGGATAATATTAGTAAGAGATGAAAAGATACATACTAATTTTGATGGGGGAATTGGTTCGCCAATAAATAATGCGATTGAAAATCTTGGATTCGGATATAAAAGAACAAAAGTTGGCAATGATTTCTCATCGGTAAAGTATATTGATAGAGATAACCATTTAAAATTAAACTTACTTTATCAAGATTTAGAAATTAAGCGTATTGAATTTTTTAGTAAATAGCTTTAGGTCTTAAAGTTATAAAAAACGAATGAATAATTTTATTGGGATGAGTGACCTATATGAACAAGATTACTTATTTAAATGAATTAGAAACAGCACTTGATGCGCTACCTAGGCATTTAAGAGATCAAAAAATGTATGAATATGAACGTTATTTTTATGAGCAAGAACTTAATGGCGTTGATGAAGAGGAAATTTTAAAGAAGTTAAAAGACCCACAAGACGTTGCAGCTGAAACAAAAGCTAGAAGTGTTATTGATTATGCTGAATCTAAACCAACATTTGAAAATATTTCAAGAGCTGTTGCTGCTTCATTAAGTTTAGGCATTCTATCTATTTTTGTCATCCTTATACCAGTATCTATAGTTGGATTATTTGTATTAGCATTATTTTTAATATCACTTTTGCTGCTGTTTTGTCCAATTATTTTATTAGCATCAGCAATATCCAGAGGAATTGTAGACTCAATTAGTAATGTATTTTTTGCCATATCATATTCAGGGTTAGGATTAGTATTTATCATTGTCATATTTAAGATTTTAGAATACATTTATCGTTTAATCTTAAAATATTTACTTTGGTATATTAAAACTGTCAAAGGAAGCGTTAGAAAATGAAGAAATTCTTTTTTATTGGGCTTTTAGTGTTTGTTGTCTTTTTTACAGCAGCAACCATTATTTGGTTCAGCTATGATAAAAACAAATATGGTACTAAACAATATGATAAAACATTCAAAGACGATGCTTTTGACAATGTATCTATAAATTTGGATAGTACAGAACTTCGTATAAAACGGGGGAATCAATTTAGAGTTAAATATGATGGTGACAATGATATATTAATTAATATAGTAGATAAGACGTTGAAGGTTAGTGATAAAAGGTCTAAGACAAGAGGATATGCAATTGATATGAATCCTTTTCATGAGAATAAGAAAACGTTAACGATTGAAATGCCTGATAAAATGATTAAACGTTTAAATATATCGTCTGGAGCAGGAAGTGTTAGAATCAGTGATGTTGATTTAGAGAACACAAGTATTCAAAGCATTAACGGTGAAGTAGTTATTAAAAACTCAAATCTTGACGCACTAGATTCAAAGACAAATAATAGTCCTACTTATATTAGTAAAAGTAACATTAAAAATAGTAATATTAAAGTTGTTATTGGTACGCTACAAATCGACAAGAGTCAAATTAAACAATCCATATTTTTAAACGATCATGGTGACATTGAATTTAAAAACATGCCATCAAAAGTAGATGCAAAAGCTTCTACTAAACAAGGAGATATTCGTTTTAAGTATGATAGTAAACCTGAAGATACTATACTAAAGCTAAATCCGGGAACGGGTGATAGCGTAGTTAAAAATAAAACATTTACTAATGGTAAAGTTGGGAAAAGCGACAATGTTTTAGAATTTTATACGATTGATGGTAATATCAAAGTTGAATAAATAAAGGATGTAAGCACCGATATTAGGAAGCATAATTTCTCTAATATCGGTGTTATTTATTTGTTGGCAAAAGTTAAGTCGGTATCTATATTGCCAGTAAAGTGAGTGATATTAAGGTCTTGACCATCTAACCATGATTTGAAATCTATTATTTCTGGTGGCGCATTTTCTCCCAATGTAAAATATGCAGTTAATGTTTCAGGGTGATACATTGATGTATGGATGGTGCCAGACCAGCTTTTGAATAGTTTACTGTAAATTTCATACTGAGGATTATTGAATAACTTAAATGCTGTAGTCATATCTAAATTATTATTAGTTTGTGAAATGGTACGCGCTAGTCTTTCTTTAGATTCTTTTGTATAATTGCGATTTTCATGTGATAATATTTCAAAATGATTTGTACATATATTATCATAACGAACATCTATTGATCTCGGCGTCACTTCAACAATTGCATGGTTCAATGATTTGTCCATCAGTATGTAGCTAAATGAGCTTCTGTGTGGTATTTCTTTCAATAATTGGATTGCTTCTGTTACATTTTGGCAATTTTCAAGAATTAGACGACCAATCATATAACATACAAAACCATTTGCTGGTTTCTTCCGGTGCATAAAGTTATAGCCCATAGTTAATCCTGACTCATTCATACCATCCATTCTTCCAGTTACCCTTGATACAGGACCAATTTGAGCTAAACCGCTATCTGTAGGTTGATATAGTAAGTAGCGACCATCATAAGTTGCAGGGTGATAATCATAATTTCTAACCATGAAGTCTTTGCCTTGAAAGACCGTGCAACCACTTTCTTTTAAATCGGTAAAACGATAATGTCCAAAGTTTAAAATAATTTGGCGTGTTGGCATTTTGAGTATACTTTGTAGTCCCATTAATTCTTCCCATATTTGAGGTGCGTAAGTTTGGAATATTTGATAAGTTTCATTTACATCTATATCGAAACGTGGGACACGTTTTTTCCATTCTTTTTCTCGATTTTTTAGAAGAGGTGTTTGTTGAAGCCATTTACCAGTTTTAACACCTAACTCGAAATGTGAACCTCTAAAAGTCATAATATCTGATGTCACTTGTTGCATATCATCGGCCCCTTTCTTTTTAGTTGTAATATATTGTAAATAAATAGTAATCGTATGTATATTGAATGTCATGTTAAATAAAGTTATATTTTACTAAATGAAATATAAAATTGTTTGAGGTGATTTCTCGGTGTATAAGACTTATCAATCAGTTAAAACATATTTTTATAGATGGTGGGGATATTAAGTTAAAAACTTAAAATCATCTTATCATAAATAACAATCTTAAGTTAGCATTCACGATAATAGTCATTGTTAACATTAGCATATAAGGTCATGTCACGTTGAAACAGAGGTTCCTCGGCATTTTTGAAAATAATCATTAGCTTGCTCGCTATATAATTTGATGAATATATTTCGTAAAATTGGGTATTTATTTAATGATTATTCTATATATGATAGTATAATGAAATGTAGATAGGTATTTAATTTAACAGAGGTGAAATTGAGATGTGGAATTTTATTAAATGTGTGTTTAAATTCGTATTTAGCTTAGTTGCTATTACAACATTAGTTGCTGGTGTTGGTCTAGTAGCATTTGCTTATATCTTTAAAAAAGATTTTGAAGATATTGAAAGAAAAACTAAAGAAATTATTTCTGATATCGAAAGTAAAAATAACTAATAACATTTAGGCAAGGACAATATAGATTGTTCTTGCCTTTAATTATGTTCAAAGCATTAAGGTAACAAGACAATATCTAAGATATCAAAGATAGAAATTTTTTGACGTTGTTGCTGATTGTAAACATAACCATCAATTTCATAATTAATAGCATCAATACGATAAATGGTTAAGCGTACTGAATCTACAAAGCCATTATTATAAAATTTAACTTCTACAGGTTGGGCATATTGTAGCGCCTCGTGTAGCCGAATGTTTAGCTCAGCCAATTGATCATCTGATAATACAGGACGTGTAATTTTGTTTTGGTCGATAATGTATTGTTGAATCGTTTCGAATTGTTCGGGTAATGTTGCAAAAGGAGCCCATTTAATCATGCCTCTTCCCATAGGTATATTGTTATCTAGTAATTCTCTTGGAACGTTACGATAATCAGTTTCTTCTTCATAACTTGTCATCCTTAATTCACTCCAATCTGATAATTACATTATACGAACATGTGTTCTATTTTGCAACAGAAATTTTGTGGAAGCATAAACGCGTTAATAATGAATGCTCGTGTAAGTAAAAAAGAGGGATTAATTAAAATCGAATAATGACATATCACCAGCAAATAGTTCTTTTAAAGTAGTTAAACAGTTTTAGCTTTAAGGAAATGATAAATGATTGTTAATTCTAGCTAAAATTTAATAAAATGAAAATAAGACTAACATGGAGGGGTAAAAGTAATGACAAATGGATATATTGGTTCTTACACTAAAAAGAATGGTAAAGGGATTTATCGTTTTGAATTAAACGAAAATCAGTCACGTATTGATTTATTAGAAACAGGATTTGAATTAGAAGCGTCTACATATTTGGTGCGTAATAACGAAGTTTTATATGGAATCAATAAAGAAGGAGAACAATGCGGTGTTGCGAGTTTGAAAATTGATGACAATGGTGAATTGCATTTATTAAATAAATGTTTGTCTTCAAAAGCTGGTACAGGTTGTTATGTATCGATTTCAGGAGATAAACGATATTTATTTGAAGCGGTATATGGTGCTGGCATCATACGTATGTATGAATTAAATACGCACACAGGTGAAATTATACGTCTAATTCAAGAACTTGCGCATGATTTTCCAACAGGTACACATGAAAGACAAGATCATCCACACGCACATTATATTAATCAAACTCCAGATGGTAAGTACGTTGCAGTAACAGATTTAGGTGCTGATCGTATCGTTACTTATAAATTTGATGACAACGGGTTTGAATTTTATAAAGAATCTTTATTTAAAGATAGTGACGGGACAAGACATATTGAATTTCATGATAATGGAAAATTTGCTTATGTCGTACATGAATTATCAAATACTGTGAGTGTTGCAGAATATAATGACGGTAAATTTGAAGAGCTCGAGCGTCATTTAACAATTCCTGAAAACTTTGATGGAGATACTAAACTTGCAGCAGTGCGTTTATCTCATGACCAACAATTCTTATATGTATCTAATAGAGGGCATGATAGCATTGCAATTTTTAAAGTTCTTGATAATGGTCAACACTTAGAACTAGTAACAATTACTGAAAGTGGTGGTCAATTCCCAAGAGATTTTAATATTGCCTCATCAGATGACCTTTTAGTTTGTGCTCATGAGCAAGGAGATTCAGTTGTAACTGTTTTCGAAAGAAATAAAGAAACAGGTAAAATTACGCTATGTGATAACACTCGTGTAGCATCTGAAGGTGTATGTGTCATATTTTAATCTTTAATTAATCATGATAAAAAGAAAACCATGTTTCCAAAAAATTTGTGTATACCTTGAAATTTATTGTTTTCAAGAACATCAAATTATGGAAGCATGGTTTATTTTTGTCTCAAAAATTAATTTTTAAAGAAAGCTTTGATGTATTTAAATTTACCTTTATATGGTGGTAAATGGACACCTGATTCTAATCGTGTAGATTTGAAAATGTAGCTTTTTTCATGTGTAAAAGTGTCGAATGAATATTTACCATGATAGCGTCCCATACCTGAGGTGCCAACACCACCAAATGGTAATTTAGGATTCGCTAGGTGCATCAATGTATCATTAATAGCGCCGCCGCCAAATGATAGCTCGTTTATTACACGTTGTGTAGCATTTTCATCTTCGCTAAATAAATATAAACTCAAAGGTTTTGGTCTTTCGTGAATAAAGGCTATTGCTTCATCCAATGACTGATACGTTAAAATCGGTAAGATAGGACCAAAAATTTCTTCTTGCATAATTGCTGAATCACTTGTAACGTGATCTAACAATGTTGGTTCTATATAACGTTCATCCTCATCACTATGACCACCAAATACAATATTCATTTGTGCACTGTTAAGTAATGACGTCAGACGATGATAATGTTTAAGGTTTACAATGCGGCCATAATCTGGACTTTGTTGTATATTTTGACCATAAAATTCACGCAACGTTTTTGATAGGGCTGTGATTAAATCATCTTTTACAGATTCGTGTACTAAAATGTAATCTGGTGCAACACATGTTTGGCCGGCATTAGTGAATTTCCCAAAACAAATGCGTTCACTGGCAACTTTAATATTCGCTGTTTCATCAACGATGACTGGAGATTTACCGCCCATTTCTAATGTCACAGGAACTAAATTTTCGCTGGCAGATTGATAAACGATTTTGCCTACATTTTCACTTCCTGTAAAGAAGACATAGTCAAAAGGTAAGTGAATTAACGTTTGCGTTTCTTCAATTCCTCCCTCAATAACTTCAATGTAATTTGCATCAAATGTTTCATTGATTAATCGTTTAATCACTCGTGCAACATTTGGTGTCAACTCAGATGGTTTAATAATTGCTGTATTACCTGCTGCAATAGCACCAATTAAAGGTTCGAACACTAGTTGGAAAGGATAGTTAAATGGTGCAATGATCAAAACTGTTCCATAAGGTTCTTTTTTGATATAGCTTTTTGTTGGAAATAAATATAAAGGTGTGTCTACATTTTTTGTTTTAGTCCAGTTTTTAAGTTCCTTACGGGCATTTTTGATACTTTTCAAAGTTATGCCAATTTCAGTAGCATAAGCTTCGACTTTATTTTTTCCTAAATCTGTATATAGTGCTTCTAAAATATCGCTCTCGTATGATTTAATAGCTTTGCTTAACTTCTTTAATTGCTCTTTTCTAAAACTAATATCTTTAGTTTGTTGTGTATTGAAAAAAGCTTTACTGTCATAAAATTTTTGCTCAATGATATTCATAATGAAAAGAACCTCCTTATATGATTATTTTGGAAAAAGTGATTAATTGATTTGAATGTTGTGGCCGTTAATTTTAAATGGTCTTTCGAATTATATATGCTGAAAGTTGAAAATAGAGCGATGAATCGTGTACATAATAATATTTATAACTTTAATCATAACGAAAAAGGTAGGAAGAAAACAAAAATTTATACTCAACATCGCAAATATTTTAAGAAAATGTAAAGACCAAAGGGAAATTGTATAGAAATCACTAATCTGTGGGTTAGGATAGCTAAAGGAATGAAAACTGCTATTGAAAAGGTTGTAAATTAGTCAAACGTAAATAAAAAACAGTTCATTGAAAGTGAAATAAATTCTACTTTAATGAACTGTTAGTTAAATACAACATGTCTATAATTAGACAGTAATATAGTATTATTTTGTTAATGCTTCAGTGATTTGAGGTACGATTTGTTTTTTTCGAGAAACAACACCAGATAAGAAGGCCATGTCATCTTCTAATTGAACATTGAATGCTTCGCCAACTTTATCTTTTTCAGCACCTACAACTAAAATTTTAGAATCACTATTAATGATGTCAGTAACAACAAGTACAAATAAGTCATATTTTTCTTGTGCACTTACAGCTAACATTTCTTTTTCTAAATCTTCTTTACGATTTAACACTTCGTCAAGGTCAACAGCATTAACTTGTGCAATACGAGTCACATAGTCACCCATAGTAAATGATTTAGCATCCATGTTTAATAAGAATTCAACTGATTTATCAGTTGTTGAAGCACCTGCTTTTAACATATCTAAGCCGTACTTTTGAATATCAACTTTAGCAATATCTTTTAATTCTTCAGCTGCTTTAACATCTTGTTGTGTACATGTTGGTGATTTGAAAAGTAAGCTATCTGAAATAATTGCTGATAACATTAAACCAGCAATTTCAGGTTTAATTTCAAAGCCACGTTCTCTAAACATTTTGTATAAAATTGTAGCTGTACAACCAACTGGTTCAGCACGATAACATAAAGGACCAGCAGTTTCGAAATTTGCAATTCTGTGATGATCAATTACATGCTTAATTGTAGCAGAGGCAATCGTATCAGAACTTTGTTGGAATTCGTTATGATCAACTAAGATAACATCTTGACCATCTAAATCATCCGTTAATAATTCCGGAGCAGGTACATTAAATGTATCTAACGCGAATTGAGTTTCTGCACTCACATCACCTAAACGGTATGCTTTGGCTCCTGAATTACCTCTAAGTTGTTCAAATTCTGCCATAATAATCGCAGATGAAATTGCATCAGTGTCTGGATTCTTATGTCCGAAAATATATGTTTTAGCCATTGTCAAATATCTCCCTTGTATATTGTATTCTTTATAATTATTTTAGCACGATTTAAACGTGTTGTTCTACCTCTGCACCTAATGAGTTTTTGAAATGTGCAAGTGCCCATTCATGCCCTTTTTGATTAAATGAAGCCACTCCCTCAGCAGGTACTGAAATTTTATAACCTAAGTTGTATGCAGAAATTGCTGTATGTAACACACAAATATCGGTACATACACCAACGATCTCGACTTGATTAATACTTCTTTCTCTCAATAAACTATCAAGCGGGGTACCAAAGAACGAATCATAGCGCGTTTTATCAATGAAATGTACATTAGGTTGCGCTTTAATTGTTTCGTATAATTTACCTACTTTACCGTATAATTCTCTACCACTTGTATCTACGATATTGTGTGGTGGGAATAATTTACTTTCAGGATGATGAATGTCATGTAAATAATGTAAATCCATTAAAAAGAATATATGGTCTTGATAATAATTAAAGTCATTGATACGAGAAACAATAAAATCTTCAATATTTTGTCCAGGTTTACCGCATGTTAGTAAGCCGTCGTCTGCGATAAAGTCATATGAATAGTCAACAACTAATAGTGCGCGATGTGTCATTCAACATCTCTCCTATATAATAATAAAATAAACTCCCATCTATTCATAAATGCTAGAGTAATTTTTAACCCTAATGGTTAATATATAAATATAGATTAAGTATATAGATTAATCAACTTTTTTGGAAGAGCAAATCGCGCAATCAACAAATATTATAAGATGTTTTTACGGTAGTTTTAAAATAGCTGTAATAGAATACTAAATGTGACAAACTTAGAACTAATATCAAGTGATGATGTTTTGAATATAAAAATGCTAATAGATGGCATCACGAGATTTATGACTATCTGCTAAATCAACCTAACACGATTATAATTTGAATAATTGGTTAATATATGAGTAATTAGAAAATGGACAAAGGATGACGATTTATGTATATCAATATGAAAGATTATGGGTTAACAGGTATAAACAAAACTAAAGATACTCGAGCAATACAACGTGCGTTAAATCATGGAAGATGTAAACCAACGACAGTTTATATACCGAAAGGGACGTATGATATTTGCAAACCATTAACGATATATGGCAATACAACACTTTTGTTAGATAATGAAACTATTTTACGTCGATGTCATTCTGGTCCTTTATTAAAAAATGGTCATCGCTTTGGTTTTTATCGTGGTTATAATGGACACAGTCATATTCATATTAAAGGAGGCAAGTTTGATATGAATGGCGTATCGTATCCTTATAACAATACAGCTATGTGCATTGGGCATGCTGAAGATATTCAATTAATAGGTGTGACCATTAAGAATGTAGTGAGTGGTCATGCAATTGATGCTTGTGGGATTAATGGACTCTATATTAAAAACTGTTCATTTGAAGGATTCGTAGACTATAGTGGCGAACGCTTTTATTCTGAAGCAATACAATTAGACATTCAAGTACCTGGTGCTTTTCCAAAATTCGGAACGACAGATGGTACGATAACGAAAAATGTCATTATCGAAGATTGTTATTTTGGACCTTCAGAATTGCCCGAAATGGGAAGTTGGAATCGTGCTATTGGCTCACATGCAAGTAGACATAATCGTTACTATGAGAATATTCATATTAGAAATAATATATTTGAAGATATACAAGGTTATGCATTAACTCCCTTGAAGTATAAAGATGCTTTCATTATTAATAATAAGTTTATTAACTGTGAGGGTGGTATTAGATATTTAGGAGTTAGAGATGGTAAAAACGCTGCAGATGTGATGACAGGAAAAGACTTAGGTTCCCAAGCAGGAATAAATATGAATATAATTGGAAATGAATTTAAAGGATCAATGTCTAAAGATGCGATACATGTACGTAATTATAATAATGTTAAACATAAAGATGTATTAATCGTTGGTAATACATTCAATAATTCGACTCAATCAATTCATTTGGAAGATATTGATACAGTGTTTTTAAGTCCTGTTGAAGCGGGTATTCAAGTTACTACAATCAATGTAGATGAAATAAAAAAGTAAAAAGTTTCGCATGACATTAGAATTAAGATAGTAAATAATCTTTTGAAAGCGCATTCATAAAACGGTATAAATATGCTATAATAAACCCAATTATCTGATAAAAGGGGTATTTTGACGGTAATGATAATACAAGATAGACAACTTTCTATACTCTAATATAGTGAGTTGAAGTAGCTTGTCATAATCATCATGAGGGGGAAATTTATGGCTTATTTCAATCAACATCAATCAATGATATCGAAAAGGTATTTAACATTCTTTTCAAAATCAAAGAAAAAGAAACCGTTTAGTGCGGGACAACTTATTGGACTAATATTAGGTCCATTACTTTTCCTATTAACATTATTATTCTTTCATCCACAAGACTTACCTTGGAAAGGCGTCTATGTTTTAGCAATTACTTTATGGATTGCGACTTGGTGGATTACTGAAGCAATTCCTATTGCAGCAACAAGCTTATTACCAATTGTGTTATTACCATTAGGTCACATACTTACACCAGAACAAGTATCATCCGAATATGGCAATGATATTATCTTTTTGTTTTTAGGTGGATTTATTTTGGCAATTGCAATGGAAAGATGGAATTTACATACGAGAGTAGCTTTGACTATTATTAATTTAATTGGTGCAAGCACTTCAAAAATATTACTTGGATTCATGGTGGCAACAGGATTCTTATCTATGTTTGTATCGAACACTGCAGCTGTAATGATCATGATTCCGATTGGTTTAGCAATTATTAAGGAAGCACATGATTTACAAGAAGCCAATACGAATCAAACAAGTATTCAAAAGTTTGAAAAATCTCTAGTTTTAGCAATTGGCTATGCAGGTACGATTGGCGGATTAGGTACACTTATCGGAACGCCGCCGCTAATTATTTTAAAAGGACAATACATGCAACATTTTGGACATGAAATTAGTTTTGCTAAATGGATGATTGTAGGGATTCCAACGGTCATTGTTTTGTTAGGTATTACTTGGCTCTATTTAAGATATGTTGCGTTTAGACATGATTTGAAATATTTACCTGGTGGTCAGACGTTAATTAAACAAAAGTTAGACGAGCTTGGCAAAATGAAGTATGAAGAAAAGATAGTACAAACTATCTTTGTACTTGCCAGCTTATTATGGATTACAAGAGAGTTTCTTCTGAAAAAATGGGAAGTTACGTCATCCGTTGCAGATGGTACGATTGCTATTTTTATATCAATATTATTATTTATTATTCCAGCTAAAAATACTGAAAAACATCGTCGTATCATTGACTGGGAAGTTGCAAAAGAGCTCCCGTGGGGTGTATTAATTTTATTTGGTGGCGGTTTAGCATTAGCTAAAGGTATATCAGAAAGTGGTTTAGCAAAATGGTTAGGCGAACAGTTGAAATCATTAAATGGTGTTAGTCCGATTCTTATTGTAATCGTCATAACGATCTTTGTCTTATTTTTAACTGAAGTGACATCTAATACCGCAACTGCAACGATGATTTTACCGATTTTAGCAACGTTGTCTGTTGCTGTTGGAGTGCATCCATTACTACTTATGGCACTAGCAGCTATGGCGGCTAACTGTGCATACATGTTACCAGTAGGGACACCACCGAATGCAATTATCTTTGGTTCAGGTAAAATATCTATCAAACAAATGGCATCAGTAGGATTCTGGGTAAACTTAATTAGTGCAATAATTATTATTTTAGTCGTGTATTATGTAATGCCTATAGTTTTAGGTATTGATATAAATCAACCACTGCCATTGAAATAGTAATTGCGGATTAGAACGAAAAATAAAAAGTTACATTAGCAATTGCTTGAACGAGTGGTAACGAAACGTATACCGCAGCATCGTGTAAAAACAATACAAACAAAAGAAAGTCAACCAAGGATGGATTCCTATTTTAATCCTTGGTTGACTCTTTATTTATTTAAATTGTAGAACCTAGAAAATAAAGTTTAATTAAAAGCGCCAATCATTTCTACTTTGAAATCTAAGGTTTCTAAAATAGCAATGACTTTCTTTATATCGGTTGTAATTGCAGAATCAGCCTGAACGAAAAATCGATACATACCTAATTGTGTTTTTAAAGGACGAGACTCAATCCAGGATAAATTAATATTAAACAAAGCAAATGTATTAAGCACACTTGCTAACAACCCAGGTTTATCATGCATTGGTGTAATTAAAAACATCAATGATGTCGCATTTTGATCAAATTGCTGCTGATTTTTTATAACTAAAAAACGTGTCACGTTATGTGGATAGTCTTCAATATGTGTATCAATAGGTGTAAAACCATAAGCTTCGCCACTACCTAAAGGTGCAATTGCTGCAACGCCATTTTCAATTTTAGTCAAACTTTGAATTGTACTGTCGACATAATCATAGTCAAATTGATGTAGATGTATGTAATTTGTTGTTTGACTGATCGCTGGTGCAATAGAATACACTTTTTTAATATCAGAAATGGAATCTGTTCCATTACCATATAATGCAAAGTTAATATCTAAACGTATTTCACCGTGTGCAAAGACATCTTGCTGTGCAAGTGCATCTGCCACAATGTTGATTGTTCCTTCTATAGAATTTTCAATAGGGACAACACCAATCGATGTGTCATCATCTGCAACTGCCTTGATGACTTCAAATAAATTTGACTTTGGTTGAAAAGTTGCTTCATTTTCAGAAAAATACTGACGACAAGCCAAATATGAAAATGTACCTTTAGGGCCTAAATAATATAATTGCATATGCTACACCTCTACTAACTTAATGATGGAAAGGGCACTGGTTAGCATTTGATTCTTTCTTTTTATAGAAAAAGTTTGGATCTTTTACTGTATTGTCATATCCGTGATGATAATTTGACGTCAATGTTGGAGATAATGGCGGTGCTAGCCAAGACCATTTTCCGGTAACTTGACGACCTTGTTGTGCTTCATTACGTTCGAATAGTTCGAATTGCTTTGCAGCGGTCAAATGATCGACAATTGATACGCCTTCTTTTTTAAAGGAATGATACACAGCATAGTTCAATTCAACAAGTGCTCGATCTTTATTAAATGAATTATTTTTAAGTATATCAAATTCAAACGCATCTGCAACTTTTTCTAGTAAATTGTAACGGTAATCATCAATAAAGTTACGTACGCCAATTTCAGTTACCATATACCAACCGTTAAAGGGTGCAGTTGGATATACAATGCCACCGATTTTTAAGTCCATATTGGAAATGATAGGGACTGCATACCATTTTAAGTTCAATTTTCTTAATTTTGGATAATGATTATGTTCAATAGGTACTTCTTTAATTAATGAAGTAGGATATTCGTAAAATTTAACTGACTCATTAGGTAATTGGTAAATCAGTGGTAACACGTCAAAATTAGTACCTTTTCCTTTCCAACCTAAGTGATTTGCTAAGCGTGTAACTTCTTTTTCAGCAGGATCACCACAATTGTCATAGCCAGCATAGCGAATTAATTGATTGTTGAAAATTTTAGGTCCATCCTTTGGAGCATATATAGTAATATACGGCTTTAATTTACCTTCATTTGTAGCCTGTGTAATATGATAAGTAATTGATGATAAGAACGATGCTTCGTCAGTAACATCTCTTGCATCAATGACATTTAACGAATCCCAAAATAAACGACCAATGCAACGATTTGAATTACGCCAAGCCATTTTAGCACCATAAATAAGTTCTTCTTCTGTATGTGTATATGTCCCAGTTTCTTTTATTTCTAGTTCAATGTCATGTAAACGTTTATTGATAATTTGCGTTTCATAATGACACTCTTTATACATGTTTTCTATGAAAGCTTGAGCCTCTTTAAATAACATTAACAACACCTCGCTTTATATTATAGTCTACATTATTAAAATACTCTTAAAAATTATGTATATGTCATTAAATTGTTGGTTGATTTTAATTAAAAGTATGGAAATTAAGGGGCTCTTATGTATATAAAAAAATGAATTATGATAAAATGTAAGAAAATATTTAGGTCGATTGGAGAGATACAAGTGTACCAATTAGAAGACGACAGTTTAATGTTACATAATGACTTATATCAAATAAATATGGCTGAAAGTTATTGGAATGATAATATTCATGAAAAAATGGCTGTATTTGATTTGTATTTTAGAAAAATGCCATTTAATAGTGGCTATGCTGTTTTTAATGGTTTAAAACGCGTCATTGATTTTATAGAACATTTTGGATTTTCAGAATCTGATTTGGAATATTTAAAGTCTATTGGCTACAAGGATGATTTCTTATCATATTTAAAAGATTTAAAATTCACAGGCAGCATCCGTTCGATGCAAGAAGGCGAATTATGCTTTGGTAACGAACCATTGTTACGCGTAGAAGCACCATTGATTCAAGCGCAATTAATAGAAACAATTTTATTAAACATTGTAAATTTCCATACACTAATTACAACAAAGGCTAGTAGAATTCGTCAAATTGCATCAAATGATAAATTAATGGAGTTTGGTACACGTCGTGCGCAAGAAATTGATGCAGCATTGTGGGGCGCTAGAGCTGCTTACATCGGGGGCTTTGATTCTACAAGTAATGTTAGGGCAGGTAAATTATTTGGTATACCTGTGTCTGGTACACATGCACACGCATTTGTCCAAACTTATGGAGACGAATATGTTGCCTTCAAAAAATATGCTGAAAGACATAAAAATTGTGTGTTCCTAGTAGATACATTCCATACTTTAAAATCTGGCGTGCCAAATGCAATAAAAGTTGCAAAAGAATTAGGTGACAAAATTAACTTTGTAGGTATTCGATTGGATTCTGGAGATATCGCTTATTTATCTAAAGAGGCAAGACGTATGCTTGATGAAGCAGGATTTACTGAAACTAAAATTATCGCGTCTAATGATTTGGATGAAGAAACGATTACGAGTTTGAAAGCACAAGGTGCAAAAGTAGATTCTTGGGGCGTTGGTACAAAGCTGATTACAGGATACGATCAACCAGCATTAGGTGCAGTATATAAACTTGTAGCTATTGAAAATGAAGATGGTTCATATAGTGATCGTATTAAATTATCAAATAACGCTGAAAAGGTTACGACGCCAGGTAAGAAAAATGTATATCGCATTATAAACAAGAAAACAGGTAAAGCAGAAGGCGATTATATTACTTTGGAAAATGAAAATCCATACGATGAACAACCTTTAAAATTATTCCATCCAGTGCATACTTATAAAATGAAGTTTATAAAATCTTTCGAAGCCATTGATTTGCATCATAATATTTATGAAAATGGTAAATTAGTATATCAAATGCCAACAGAAGATGAATCACGTGAATATTTAGCACAAGGATTACAATCTATTTGGGATGAAAATAAGCGTTTCCTTAATCCACAAGAATATCCAGTCGATTTAAGCAAGGCATGTTGGGATAATAAACATAAACGTATTTTTGAAGTTGCGGAACACGTTAAGGAGATGGAAGAAGATAATGAGTAAATTACAAGACGTTATTGTACAAGAAATGAAAGTGAAAAAGCGCATCGATAGTGCTGAAGAAATTATGGAATTAAAGCAATTTATAAAAAATTATGTACAATCACATTCATTTATAAAATCTTTAGTGTTAGGTATTTCAGGAGGACAAGATTCTACATTAGTTGGAAAATTAGTACAAATGTCTGTTAACGAATTACGTGAAGAAGGCATTGATTGTACGTTTATTGCAGTTAAATTACCTTATGGAGTTCAAAAAGATGCTGATGAAGTTGAGCAAGCTTTGCGATTCATTGAACCAGACGAAATAGTTACTGTAAATATTAAACCTGCAGTTGATCAAAGTGTGCAATCATTAAAAGAAGCCGGTATTGTTCTTACAGATTTCCAAAAAGGAAATGAAAAAGCGCGTGAACGTATGAAAGTACAATTTTCAATTGCTTCAAACCGACAAGGTATTGTAGTAGGAACAGATCATTCAGCTGAAAATATAACTGGTTTTTATACGAAGTACGGTGATGGTGCTGCAGATATCGCACCTATATTTGGTTTGAATAAACGACAAGGTCGTCAATTATTAGCGTATCTTGGTGCGCCAAAGGAATTATATGAAAAAACGCCAACTGCTGATTTAGAAGATGATAAACCACAGCTTCCAGATGAAGATGCATTAGGTGTAACTTATGAGGCGATTGATAATTATTTAGAAGGTAAGCCAGTTACGCCAGAAGAACAAAAAGTAATTGAAAATCATTATATACGAAATGCACACAAACGTGAACTTGCATATACAAGATACACGTGGCCAAAATCCTAGTTTAATTTTTTCTTCTAAACGTGTGACTTAAATTAAATATGAGTTAGAATTAATAACGTTAAACCACATTCAGCTAGGCTACTTCAGTATATAAATTGATAGTGTATGAACTAATGTAAGTATGTTCATTTGAGAATAAATTTTTATTTATGACAAATTCGCTATTTATTTATGAGAGTTTTCGTACTATATTATATTAATATGCATTCATTAAGGTTAGTTTGAAGCAGTTTGGTATTTAAAGTGTAATTGAAAGAGAGTGGGGCGTCTTATGTCATTCGTAACAGAAAATCCATGGTTAATGGTACTAACTATATTTATCATTAACGTTTGTTATGTAACGTTTTTAACGATGCGAACAATTTTAACGTTGAAAGGTTATCGTTATATTGCTGCATCAGTTAGTTTTTTAGAAGTATTAGTTTATATCGTTGGTTTAGGTTTGGTTATGTCTAATTTAGACCATATTCAAAATATTATTGCCTACGCATTTGGTTTTTCAATAGGTATCATTGTTGGTATGAAAATAGAAGAAAAACTGGCATTAGGTTATACAGTTGTAAATGTAACTTCAGCAGAATATGAGTTAGATTTACCGAATGAACTTCGAAATTTAGGATATGGCGTTACGCACTATGCTGCGTTTGGTAGAGATGGTAGTCGTATGGTGATGCAAATTTTAACACCAAGAAAATATGAACGTAAATTGATGGATACGATAAAAAATTTAGATCCGAAAGCATTTATCATTGCGTATGAACCTCGAAACATACATGGTGGATTCTGGACTAAAGGCATTCGTCGTAGAAAGCTTAAAGATTATGAACCAGAAGAACTGGAAAGTGTAGTAGAACATGAAATTCAAAGTAAATGAGAATGAAACAATTGCTGATTGTTTGTCACGAATGAAAATGCAAGGGTATATGCCGGTAAAACGTATTGAAAAACCCGTGTTTCAAGAACAAAATGATGGCACGGTTGAAGTATCGCATCAAGAAATCATTTTTGTAGGTAAGAAAATCCAATAACATAATCCAATTTAAATAAAGACTATTTGAAGAGGAAAGGCTATTCAAAGTTTGAGTAATTTTACTTTGAATAGCCTAAGTGTTTATACATGCAAGATGCTTAATCCATATTGTATGAGAAACCCCCAGCAAGCTATATAAAGCATATGCTGGGGGTTCTTAATATTTTAAAATTATTGTTAGATTATATATATATCGTCGCTTTTTCTAAAACAATCTCATCGCATGAAATTTTTTCTTCCTAGAGACCTTTAATAAGATTAATAGTTTACTTAATCATATCTAGATAGTCTTATGACTTATGCTTAATGAAAGTCATTCTAGGAGAAGTTCCCAAAGCTTCTGTGTTCATAATTGTTAGTAGTATTTTATTATCATTTGGTATAAATATTTCAATAACAATTGAGCTATTATTTTTATTATATAATGTGAGTTGTTTGTGTTCTGTATTTATATATTTGCAAATGTAATCAGAATCGTCTGAGGTACTGAGAATAAATTTTAAAGGGCTATCATTTAAATCTTGAGGATGCCATTCTCCCTCAATAATATTAAGATAATACGTAGCCTCTGAATTACATTTGAATTTATCAATACTAAATAATTCAATTTGTTCCATAATATTATTTACCTTTCTAAAATACAAATTTTAATAACCATAAATAGATGAATACCATCGATAATGGTCGCCATTGGATACTGGAATAACATTGTTTTTAGCATCTTGAGTCATAAAACCATTATCCCATGGATTCCATATAATTATAACCTCTTGTCCATTATCTAATTTAGCGTTCCCAACAACTGCCATGGCATGCCCTGCGTGCATACCATTTCTTGATTCTACCCTACTACCTAAAACAGCAATTCCTTTATTATTTTTAGTAAGATTGTCAACTTCATTATATGTAGTCATTCTATTAAGAAGTTGTGGACTTCTTCCCTGAGTTTGTCCAAAATAAATCATCTCTCTTGGCGTTAAACCAGTAAATTGGAATCGTTGTCCTTGTAAGTTTGGGTGTAAAAATCTCATCACAGCTTCTGCATGATATTTGTTAGTATTATAAGTCGCATTTAGTAATGCAGACATCGTATAGCCTGCACACCAACCATTGTTACCTTGAGTTTCTCTTATCTTGAAATTCTCAAGTTTATTTACATATTGCTCGTTGTAAGTATAATTATTACTTTTAAATTGACTAGTTGGCATAGTGACAGAAGCTTTTTGCTTTAGTTGCGTTACATTATTGCCAGTAGGTATACTCTCGGTCTTTTTTAACTTTTTATCTTCTAGACGTGGTGTTTTTAGTACGAGTTTAGCTTTATGATTTTGAGTAACCACATAGTAACCTTTTGAGTTTGTCAAAATAGTAATTTGTTGATCTTTATATTGATTTAAGGCTTTAGATAAAAATGGGGAAACATTGATTGTGTATTTAGGAGATGAACTAGAATACTTAGTGACTTTTGGTGAAATTGTAACTATATAATCGATATTACCTTCAGTGTTCAAAACAGGAAAATAATAATTACCATCACTCTTTTTGTTGAATTTATAAATTTTAAAAGGTTCACCAAGTGTATACGAGGCTTTCTCTTTATTATAGATTTTATCAAGTGAAGTAACATAAGAAAGATAGTCTTTTTGCGCTAAATTACGTACGTCAGTAGGAACACTCTTGTCCTCGACATTAACTTGCACATGCTTCTTATCTTTTGCTTTGATATTTGAATTGCTCTCACCGTTTGCAATAGGGGTAATACTTAAAGAAAATATTAAACTTAAAGCTATTAATTTTGGAAAGTTTCTTTTCATATAAAAACTCCTTTCTTTTATTATAAAATAATTATATTAAATTTAGTTAAGAATTTCAATATAAATTTTTAATCTATGTTTAAAAAATATTTAATTATTACACATTATCAGTTTATGTAATAATTTAGTATCTTATTTACTATATTGCAAACATCTCATTCAATAATTAATATGATCGAAAGTTTCATGAAAATGTATTAGTCGATTTCGAAAGAAGCGTAGTCAATTTATGTCTTTCTATAAAAATTTACTATTATGAAAATCTCTGCGTATTTTTCTACAATCAGTTTCGTATTTATACGATTCTGGAGTTCGATATTAATGGCTTATATTTAAAATGCCATACCTATGCAATAGAACATATATTCTTTTTGTGAGTAGAAAATTTGTTATATTAGAAGTGAATAATTTTAAAACATATTATGAAATGTAAGAAGAAATATTATGAAACTAGGTAAAGTAGATTGTTGAAAATTCCATACAATAGGAGAAGTAAAGTGAATATTATCTGATATTACTAAAGCTTTTGATTGTCCTAATTGTAATAAAAAGTTGGATAGTGTACTTGAGGGGAGAAAAACTAAAATGCAATAATATATTCTTAATGGATCATTATAAATACCAATTAGATTAAAGTGTTGCGAACATTTACAATTAGAAATCAGTATTAATCTGCCATAGATAATTGTATTAATGTAAAAAATAAAATAGAATGAGAATATACGGAAATTTTTTATACATTTATAACCAATTCTGTTAAACTGTGAAGAGTAGAGTTAAAAACGAACTTTTTATTTATTTTTGTTAAAAATGTTCTGTTTTTGAAAATTCGAGTATACATACGATAGGAGTTAAAAAAATGATTGAACGTTATTCTAGAGAAGAAATGTCTAATATTTGGACTGATCAAAATCGCTATGAAGCATGGTTAGAAGTGGAAATTTTAGCATGTGAGGCATGGAGTGAATTAGGACACATACCGAAAGCTGACGTACAAAAAATTCGTCAAAACGCAAAGGTAAATGTCGAACGTGCACAAGAAATTGAACAAGAAACGCGCCATGATGTTGTAGCCTTTACTAGACAAGTTTCTGAAACGCTAGGTGAAGAACGTAAGTGGGTACATTATGGTTTAACTTCTACTGATGTTGTAGATACAGCTTTAAGTTTCGTTATTAAACAAGCAAATGACATTATTGAAAAAGATTTAGAAAGATTTATCGACGTTTTAGCTGAAAAAGCAAAAAATTATAAATATACGTTGATGATGGGACGTACACATGGAGTGCATGCAGAACCAACTACATTTGGTGTCAAAATGGCATTGTGGTACACGGAAATGCAACGTAACTTACAACGTTTCAAACAAGTAAGAGAAGAAATTGAAGTAGGGAAAATGAGTGGTGCAGTAGGTACTTTTGCTAACATTCCTCCTGAAATAGAAAGTTATGTGTGTAAACATTTAGGTATTGGCACAGCGCCTGTATCAACACAAACATTGCAACGTGATCGACATGCATACTATATTGCGACATTAGCATTAATCGCGACGTCACTAGAAAAATTTGCCGTTGAAATTCGTAACCTTCAAAAAACTGAAACAAGAGAAGTTGAAGAAGCATTTGCAAAAGGTCAAAAAGGTTCATCTGCAATGCCTCATAAACGAAATCCAATTGGTTCTGAAAATATCACAGGTATTTCAAGAGTAATTCGTGGTTATATTACTACAGCTTATGAGAATGTGCCATTATGGCATGAAAGAGATATTTCTCATTCTTCAGCTGAGCGTATTATGTTACCAGATGTTACAATAGCACTAGATTATGCATTGAATCGTTTCACGAATATTGTGGACCGTTTAACTGTATTTGAAGATAATATGCGTATTAACATAGATAAAACATTTGGTCTGATTTTCTCACAACGTGTCTTATTAGCATTAATTAATAAAGGTATGGTTCGTGAAGAAGCATACGACAAAGTACAACCAAAAGCGATGACATCTTGGGAAACGAAAACACCTTTCCGTGAATTAATCGAACAAGATGAGTCTATTACAAGTGTTTTAACAAAAGAAGAATTGGATGAATGTTTCGATCCTAAACATCATTTGAATCAAGTTGACACTATTTTCGAACGCGCTGGATTAGCATAAAATTAAATAAAGTAACGATTCAGATTTAATAAAATATAAATCGCTACACTTTAATAGGTTAATGCGTTAAAATGACATAAAGAATAAAATTATAGGGGTTGTTTCGATATGCAAATTGAAAAATTACGAGGTGCAGCGTTAGATGAATTGTTTGATGCAATACTAACGTTAGAAAATAGAGAAGAATGTTACCAATTTTTCGATGATTTGTGTACTGTAAATGAAATTCAATCACTGTCTCAAAGATTACAAGTTGCTAAAATGATTAAGCAAGGTTATACCTATGCAACGATTGAACAAGAATCTGGAGCATCGACTGCAACGATTTCTAGAGTGAAGCGATCATTACAATGGGGTAATGATGCTTATACAATGATTTTAGATCGTATGAATATTGAAACAAATGAATAATAAATGAACGATAAACAATGGTTATCTATCTGCACTAATAAGGTAGATAATCATTGTTTTTTCACGAAAAAATTTACAGAGTAAAAGAACTTAAATTTCATATTAAGTCTTTAGAACTCGACACTTAAAAATGCTATAATCATATGTATGTTAAAAAAGGAGTTTCGGAAAATGTATGACATTAAAAAATGGCGCCATATTTTTAAATTAGACCCAGCTAAACATATTTCAGATGATGATTTAGATGCGATTTGTATGTCTCAAACAGATGCAATTATGATTGGTGGAACTGATGACGTTACTGAAGATAATGTCATTCATTTAATGAGCAGAGTAAGAAGATACCCATTGCCTTTAGTACTTGAAATATCAAACATCGAAAGTGTAATGCCTGGTTTTGATTTTTATTTTGTACCTACAGTACTGAACAGTACAGATGTTGCATTTCACAATGGTACATTATTAGAAGCGCTTAAAACATATGGACATAGTATAGATTTTGAAGAAGTAATATTTGAAGGGTATGTCGTGTGCAATGCTGATAGCAAAGTGGCAAAACATACCAAAGCAAATACAGATTTAACAACAGAAGATTTAGAAGCATATGCCCAAATGGTCAATCATATGTATCGATTACCGGTTATGTATATAGAGTATAGTGGCGTTTATGGCGACGTATCAAAGGTTCAAGCTGTCTCAGAATATCTAACAGAAACGCAACTTTTTTATGGTGGCGGTATTTCCTCAGAACAGCAAGCGACAGAGGTGGCAGCTATTGCAGATACAATTATCGTCGGTGATATTATTTATAAAGATATTAAAAAAGCTTTAAAAACAGTAAAAATAAAGGAGTCTAGTAAATGAATGCGTTATTAAATCATATGAATACAGAGCAAAGTGAAGCTGTAAAGACAACAGAAGGACCATTGTTAATTATGGCAGGTGCTGGTTCAGGGAAGACACGTGTTTTAACACATAGAATTGCTTATTTATTAGACGAAAAAGATGTCTCACCATACAATGTTTTGGCTATTACTTTTACAAATAAAGCTGCAAGAGAAATGAAAGAACGTGTTCAAAAATTAGTAGGTGATCAAGCAGAAGTTATTTGGATGTCAACATTCCACTCAATGTGTGTTCGTATTTTACGTCGTGATGCAGATCGAATTGGTATAGAACGCAATTTTACGATAATTGATCCTACAGACCAAAAATCTGTTATTAAAGACGTCTTAAAAAATGAAAATATTGATAGTAAAAAGTTTGAACCACGTATGTTTATCGGTGCGATCAGTAATTTGAAAAATGAACTTAAAACACCTGCAGATGCTCAAAAAGAAGCCACAGATTATCACTCGCAAATGGTAGCAACGGTTTATAGTGGATATCAACGCCAATTGTCACGTAATGAAGCGTTAGATTTTGATGACCTTATTATGACAACGATTAACTTATTTGAGCGTGTACCAGAAGTTCTAGAATATTATCAGAACAAATTCCAATATATTCATGTGGATGAGTATCAAGATACTAATAAAGCACAATATACTTTAGTTAAATTATTAGCAAGTAAGTTTAAAAACTTATGTGTTGTAGGTGACTCAGATCAGTCAATTTATGGTTGGCGTGGTGCTGATATTCAAAATATCTTATCATTTGAAAAAGACTACCCAGAAGCGAATACAATCTTTTTAGAGCAAAATTATCGTTCGACGAAAACGATTTTAAATGCGGCTAACGAAGTGATTAAAAATAATTCTGAACGTAAGCCAAAAGGACTGTGGACTGCAAATACGAATGGTGAGAAAATTCATTACTATGAAGCAATGACAGAACGTGATGAAGCGGAATTTGTAATACGAGAAATTATGAAGCATCAACGTAATGGTAAGAAATATCAAGATATGGCAATTTTATATAGAACAAATGCACAATCACGTGTACTTGAGGAAACATTCATGAAATCTAATATGCCATACACAATGGTTGGTGGCCAAAAGTTCTATGACCGTAAAGAAATTAAAGATTTATTAAGTTATTTGCGTATAATTGCCAATAGTAATGATGACATTAGTTTGCAACGTATTATTAATGTTCCAAAAAGAGGTGTAGGTCCTTCATCTGTTGAAAAAGTTCAAAACTATGCACTTCAAAACAATATCAGTATGTTTGATGCACTTGGAGAAGCTGATTTTATCGGGTTGTCAAAAAAGGTGACACAAGAGTGTCTTAATTTTTACGAGTTGATCCAAAGCTTGATAAAAGAACAAGAATTTTTAGAAATTCATGAAATAGTTGATGAAGTATTACAAAAGTCTGGCTACCGAGAAATGCTTGAACGTGAAAATACACTAGAATCTCGAAGTAGATTAGAAAACATCGATGAATTTATGTCAGTACCAAAAGACTATGAGGAAAATACCCCATTAGAAGAACAGTCATTAATTAACTTTTTAACGGATTTATCGTTAGTAGCTGATATTGATGAGGCAGATACTGAAAATGGCGTAACACTAATGACGATGCACTCGGCTAAGGGCCTTGAATTTCCAATCGTCTTTATAATGGGGATGGAAGAATCTTTATTCCCACATATTAGAGCGATTAAGAGTGAAGATGATCATGAAATGCAAGAAGAACGTCGTATTTGTTATGTAGCAATTACAAGGGCTGAAGAGGTGTTATATATCACTCATGCGACATCAAGAATGTTATTTGGTCGCCCTCAGTCAAATATGCCATCTAGGTTTTTAAAGGAAATTCCAGAATCACTATTAGAAAATCATTCAAGTGGCAAACGACAAACGATACAACCTAAGGCAAAACCTTTTGCTAAACGTGGATTTAGTCAACGAACAACGTCAACGAAAAAACAAGTATCGTCATCTGATTGGAATGTAGGTGACAAAGTGATGCATAAAGCCTGGGGAGAAGGCATGGTGAGTAATGTAAACGAGAAAAATGGCTCAATCGAACTAGATATTATCTTTAAATCACAAGGGCCAAAACGTTTGTTAGCGCAATTTGCACCAATTGAAAAAAAGGAGGATTAAGGGATGGCTGATTTATCGTCTCGTGTGAACGAGTTACATGATTTACTAAATCAATACAGTTATGAATACTATGTAGAGGATAATCCATCTGTACCAGATAGTGAATATGACAAATTACTTCATGAACTGATTAAAATAGAAGAGGAGCATCCTGAGTATAAGACTGTAGATTCTCCAACAGTTAGAGTTGGCGGTGAAGCCCAAGCCTCTTTCAATAAAGTCAACCATGACACGCCAATGTTAAGTTTAGGGAATGCATTTAATGAGGATGATTTGAGAAAATTCGACCAACGCATACGTGAACAAATTGGCAACGTTGAATATATGTGCGAATTAAAAATTGATGGCTTAGCAGTATCATTGAAATATGTTGATGGATACTTCGTTCAAGGTTTAACACGTGGTGATGGAACAACAGGTGAAGATATTACCGAAAATTTAAAAACAATTCATGCGATACCTTTGAAAATGAAAGAACCATTAAATGTAGAAGTTCGTGGTGAAGCATATATGCCGAGACGTTCTTTTTTACGATTAAATGAAGAAAAAGAAAAAAATGATGAGCAGTTATTTGCAAATCCAAGAAACGCTGCTGCGGGATCATTAAGACAGTTAGATTCTAAATTAACGGCAAAACGAAAGCTAAGCGTATTTATATATAGTGTCAATGATTTCACTGATTTCAATGCGTGTTCGCAAAGTGAAGCATTAGATGAGTTAGATAAATTAGGTTTTACAACGAATAAAAATAGAGCGCGTGTAAATAATATCGATGGTGTTTTAGAGTATATTGAAAAATGGACAAGCCAAAGAGAGTCATTACCTTATGATATTGATGGGATTGTTATTAAGGTTAATGATTTAGATCAACAGGATGAGATGGGATTCACACAAAAATCTCCTAGATGGGCCATTGCTTATAAATTTCCAGCTGAGGAAGTAGTAACTAAATTATTAGATATTGAATTAAGTATTGGACGTACAGGTGTAGTCACACCTACTGCTATTTTAGAACCAGTAAAAGTAGCTGGTACAACTGTATCAAGAGCATCTTTGCACAATGAAGATTTAATTCATGACAGAGATATTCGAATTGGTGATAGTGTTGTAGTGAAAAAAGCAGGTGACATCATACCTGAAGTTGTACGTAGTATTCCAGAACGTAGACCTGAGGGTGCTGTCACATATCATATGCCAACCCATTGTCCAAGTTGTGGACATGAATTAGTACGTATTGAAGGCGAAGTAGCACTTCGTTGCATTAATCCAAAATGCCAAGCACAACTTGTTGAAGGATTGATTCACTTTGTATCAAGACAAGCCATGAATATTGATGGTTTAGGCACTAAAATTATTCAACAGCTTTATCAAAGCGAATTAATTAAAGATGTTGCTGATATTTTCTATTTAACAGAAGAAGATTTATTACCATTGGATAGAATGGGGCAGAAAAAAGTTGATAATTTATTAGCTGCCATTCAACAAGCTAAGGACAACTCTTTAGAAAATTTATTATTTGGTTTAGGTATTAGGCATTTAGGTGTTAAAGCGAGCCAAGTGTTAGCAGAAAAATATGAAACGATAGATCGATTACTAACGGTAACTGAAGCGGAATTAGTAGAAATTCATGATATAGGCGATAAAGTAGCACAATCTGTAGTTACTTACTTAGAAAATGAAGATATTCGTGCTTTAATTCAAAAATTAAAAGATAAACATGTTAATATGATTTATAAAGGTATCAAAACATCAGATATTGAAGGACATCCTGAATTTAGTGGTAAAACGATAGTACTAACTGGTAAGCTACATCAAATGACACGCAATGAAGCATCTAAATGGCTTGCATCACAAGGTGCTAAAGTTACAAGTAGCGTTACTAAAAATACAGATGTCGTTATTGCTGGTGAAGATGCAGGTTCAAAATTAACAAAAGCACAAAGTTTAGGTATTGAAATTTGGACAGAGCAACAATTTGTAGATAAGCAAAATGAATTAAATAGTTAGAGGGGTATGTCGATGAAGCGTACATTAGTATTATTGATTACAGCTATCTTTATACTCGCTGCTTGTGGTAACCATAAGGATGACCAGGCTGGAAAAGATAATCAAAAACATAACAATAGTTCAAATCAAGTAAAAGAAATTGCTACGGATAAAAATGTACAAGGTGATAACTATCGCACATTGTTACCATTTAAAGAAAGCCAGGCAAGAGGACTTTTACAAGATAACATGGCAAATAGTTATAATGGCGGCGACTTTGAAGATGGTTTATTGAACTTAAGTAAAGAAGTGTTTCCAACAGACAAATATTTGTATCAAGATGGTCAATTTTTGGATAAGAAAACAATTAATGCCTATTTAAATCCTAAGTATACAAAACGTGAAATCGATAAAATGTCTGAAAAAGATAAAAAAGACAAGAAAGCGAATGAAAATTTAGGACTTAATCCATCACACGAAGGTGAAACAGATCCTGAAAAGATTGCAGAAAAATCACCAGCCTATTTATCTAACATTTTAGAACAAGATTTTTATGGTGGTGGAGATACAAAAGGTAAGAATATTAAAGGTATGACGATTGGTTTAGCTATGAATAGTGTTTATTACTATAAAAAAGAAAAAGATGGACCGACTTTTAGTAAAAAACTAGATGATAGCGAAGTTAAAAAGCAAGGTAAACAAATGGCTAGTGAGATACTATCAAGGTTACGTGAAAATGATGATTTAAAAGATATACCAATTCATTTTGCAATTTATAAGCAATCAAGTGAAGATTCAATCACACCAGGTGAATTTATCACTCAAGCGACTGCAGAAAAGAGTCAAACAAAGCTTAATGAATGGCATAATATCAATGAAAAATCAGCTTTATTACCTTCTTCAACAGCAGCAGATTATGATGAAAATTTAAATAATAATTTCAAGCAATTTAATGATAATTTGCAATCATATTTTTCTAATTTCACACAAGCAGTAGGGAAAGTTAAATTTGTTGATAAAAAGCCACAACGATTAGTAGTAGATTTACCAATCGATTACTATGGACAAGCTGAAACAATTGGTATTACACAGTACGTTACTGAACAAGCGAATAAATATTTCGATAAAATCGATAACTATGAAATTCGTATTAAAGATGGTAACCAACCACGCGCTTTAATTAGTAAGACAAAAGATGATAAAGAACCGCAAGTTCATATTTACAGTAATTAATTGTAAATTAAAGATAATAAAAAGGTACCAATGTTAGTCAGAATTTTGATTAACATTAGTACCTTTTTAATTTGTTAAGACTTATGAATTATTTTTCTCTAACGATGTCGCGGACTTTGTTTAAGTCAGTTTCAACAAATGCACCAGGTTTTTTAGTAAGTTTACTTACAACATATGTAACGATTACACTTACAATAAATCCAGGAATAATTTCATATAAGCCGAATATTTCGTTGATATGTGCCAATGGTTTAATCCACGCAATCCAAACGATAACGACTAAGGCACCTGAAACCATTCCACATACAGCACCGGCACGTGTCAAACCTTTCCAGTAAAGTGCAAACAGCACAAGTGGACTGAACGATGCACCAAATCCGGCCCAAGCATTACCTACTAAGTTTAGAATTGTGTCGTTTGGATTCCATGCAATCGCGATGGCAACAATTGCTACAACTAATACAGATAATCTTCCAATCATAACAAATTCTTTTTGGTGCGTTTTAGCTTTTTCTTCACCACGAATTAATTTATAAAAGTCTTCCGTTAATGAACTAGATGTTACAAGTAATTGTGAAGAAATCGTACTCATAATTGCAGCTAGTATCGCAGCAAGTAAGAAACCACCTACAAGAGGATGGAAGAGTACTTGACTCATCACGATGAATAATGTCTCAGGATCTTCTAGTTTAATATGATAAGCAGGTACGAATGCAATACCTGTTAAACCAACAGCCACAGCGCCTAATAAACCAACAGCCATCCAGCTAATACCTAAACGTCTAGCTTTAGGTAGCATCTTGTGTGATTTAATAGACATAAACCTTACAATGATATGAGGTTGACCGAAATAACCTAATCCCCATGAAAATAGAGAGATAATTCCTATAAATGATAACCCTTTAAATAAATTTAAATTTGTAGGTTTCATAGCTGCTACATCATGAAACGTTCCCCAGCCGTTTAAATTCATCATAGCAACAATAGGGACCATAACCATCGCAATTAACATAATGACACCTTGGAAGAAATCTGTAATTGATACAGCTAAATATCCACCAAAGAAAGTATAGAAAATGACAATGAAAGCAACTAATATTAAACCGAAATGATAATCTAATCCAAAAGCACTTTCAAATAATTTACCACCAGATACGAAACCAGAATGTGTATATAATGTAAAGAATACTACGATAATCAATCCAGAAATAATCTTTAACACATTATTTTTATCGTTTAAACGATTTTTAAAGAAATCTGGTAATGTAATTGCATCTCCAGCTAATTCGGTATAAACACGAAGTCTAGGAGCAACAACAAAGTAATTTATATAAGCACCTAATGTTAAACCGATTGTAATCCACATAGCTGATAGACCAGTGCTATAGACAGAACCAGGTAGCCCCATAATCATCCATCCACTCATATCTGAAGCTCCAGCTGATAATGCAGTAATATACGGTCCAATACTACGTCCACCTAACATGTACTCGCTTAGGTTACCAGTTGCTTGCTTGTAACCGTAAAAGCCAATAACGATTAGTATCAAGAAATAGACGGCAATCATAATATAAGTTTGCCAATTGGCATCTACTTGTTGACTTAATGCTGTCCCCATTGTAAGCATGATAAACACTCCCTTTATTTAATTTATAATTTAGTTACTTGAAAACATTATACATAAAGATAAATGTTTAGAAAAGTAGGAAAATTAAATTTATTCTTTTCGAAATACTTGTATACCAATATAGAAAGCGCTTTAGTATTTTTTGGATATGGGCAAATTTTTATAATTAAAATTGCATAATCATAATATTGAATTGGGTTGTCTAATATTAAAGGGTGTTGTTTTCATAAAAAAATAATTTGGTAAACGAATGATAATGTTTATATAGTTTATATGAAATTAAAGTAGCACCTCATAAATACTTAGATTTTTAATTGGAAATTTGATACAATTTAGTGATGAATGACTTAAAGGAGGCTTTTATTAATGACAAAAGTAACACGTGAAGAAGTTGAGCATATCGCGAATCTTGCAAGACTTCAAATTTCTCCTGAAGAAACGGAAGAAATGGCCAACACATTAGAAAGCATTTTAGATTTTGCAAAACAAAATGATAGCGCTGATACAGAAGGCGTTGAACCTACATATCACGTTTTAGATTTACAAAACGTTTTACGTGAAGATAAAGCAATTAAAGGTATTCCGCAAGAATTAGCTTTGAAAAATGCCAAAGAAACAGAAGATGGACAATTTAAAGTGCCTACAATCATGAATGAGGAGGACGCGTAAGATGAGCATTCGCTACGAATCGGTTGAGAATTTATTAACTTTAATAAAAGACAAAAAAATCAAACCATCTGATGTTGTTAAAGATATATATGATGCAATTGAAGAGACTGATCCAACAATTAAGTCTTTTCTAGCGCTGGATAAAGAAAATGCAATTAAAAAAGCGCAAGAATTGGATGAATTACAAGCAAAAGACCAAATGGATGGCAAATTATTTGGTATTCCAATGGGTATAAAAGATAACATTATTACAAACGGATTAGAAACAACATGTGCAAGTAAAATGTTAGAAGGATTTGTGCCAATTTACGAATCTACTGTAATGGAAAAACTACATAATGAGAATGCCGTTTTAATCGGTAAATTAAATATGGATGAGTTTGCAATGGGTGGTTCAACAGAAACATCTTATTTCAAAAAAACAGTTAACCCATTTGACCATAAAGCAGTACCAGGTGGTTCATCAGGTGGATCTGCAGCAGCAGTTGCAGCTGGCTTAGTACCATTTAGCTTAGGTTCAGACACAGGTGGTTCAATTAGACAACCGGCTGCATATTGTGGCGTTGTCGGTATGAAACCAACATACGGTCGTGTATCTCGATTTGGATTAGTAGCTTTTGCATCTTCATTAGACCAAATTGGTCCATTGACTCGAAATGTAAAAGATAATGCAATCGTATTAGAAGCTATTTCTGGTGCAGATGTTAATGACTCTACAAGTGCACCTGTTGATGATGTAGACTTTACATCTGAAATTGGTAAAGATATTAAAGGATTAAAAGTTGCATTACCTAAAGAATACTTAGGTGAAGGTGTAGCTGATGATGTAAAAGAAGCAGTTCAAAACGCTGTAGAAACTTTAAAATCTTTAGGTGCTGTCGTTGAGGAAGTATCATTGCCAAATACTAAATTTGGTATTCCATCATATTACGTGATTGCATCATCAGAAGCTTCGTCAAACCTTTCTCGTTTTGACGGTATTCGTTATGGTTATCATTCTAAAGAAGCTCATTCATTAGAAGAATTATATAAAATGTCAAGATCTGAAGGTTTCGGTAAAGAAGTAAAACGTCGTATTTTCTTAGGTACATTTGCATTAAGTTCAGGTTACTACGATGCTTACTATAAAAAATCTCAAAAAGTTAGAACATTGATTAAAAATGACTTTGATAAAGTATTCGAAAATTATGATGTAGTAGTTGGTCCAACAGCGCCTACAACTGCGTTTAATTTAGGTGAAGAAATTGATGATCCATTAACAATGTATGCCAATGATTTATTAACAACACCAGTAAACTTAGCTGGATTACCTGGTATTTCTGTTCCTTGTGGACAATCAAATGGCCGACCAATCGGTTTACAGTTCATTGGTAAACCATTCGATGAAAAAACGTTATATCGTGTCGCTTATCAATATGAAACACAATACAATTTACATGACGTTTATGAAAAATTATAAGGAGTGGAAATCATGCATTTTGAAACAGTTATAGGACTTGAAGTTCACGTAGAGTTAAAAACGGACTCAAAAATGTTTTCTCCATCACCAGCGCATTTTGGAGCAGAACCTAACTCAAATACAAATGTTATCGACTTAGCATATCCAGGTGTCTTACCAGTTGTTAATAAGCGTGCAGTAGACTGGGCAATGCGTGCTGCAATGGCACTAAATATGGAAATCGCAACAGAATCTAAGTTTGACCGTAAGAACTATTTCTATCCAGATAATCCAAAGGCGTATCAAATTTCTCAATTTGATCAACCAATTGGTGAAAATGGATATATCGATATCGAAGTCGACGGTGAAACAAAACGAATCGGTATTACTCGTCTTCACATGGAAGAAGATGCTGGTAAGTCAACACATAAAGGTGAGTATTCATTAGTTGACTTGAACCGTCAAGGTACACCGCTAATTGAAATCGTATCTGAACCAGATATTCGTTCACCTAAAGAAGCATATGCATATTTAGAAAAATTACGTTCAATTATTCAATACACTGGTGTATCAGACGTTAAGATGGAAGAAGGATCTTTACGTTGTGATGCTAACATCTCTTTGCGTCCATATGGTCAAGAAAAATTTGGTACTAAAGCCGAATTGAAAAACTTAAACTCATTTAACTATGTACGTAAAGGTTTAGAATATGAAGAAAAACGCCAAGAAGAAGAATTGTTAAATGGTGGAGAAATCGGACAAGAAACACGTCGATTTGATGAATCTACAGGTAAAACAATTTTAATGCGTGTTAAAGAAGGTTCTGATGATTACCGTTACTTCCCAGAGCCTGACATTGTACCTTTATATATTGATGATGCTTGGAAAGAGCGTGTTCGTCAGACAATTCCTGAATTACCAGATGAGCGTAAAGCTAAGTATGTAAATGAATTAGGTTTACCTGCATACGATGCACACGTATTAACATTGACTAAAGAAATGTCAGATTTCTTTGAATCAACAATTGAACACGGTGCAGATGTTAAATTGACATCTAACTGGTTAATGGGTGGCGTAAACGAATATTTAAATAAAAATCAAGTAGAATTATTAGATACTAAATTAACACCAGAAAATTTAGCAGGTATGATTAAACTTATCGAAGACGGAACAATGAGCAGTAAAATTGCGAAGAAAGTCTTCCCAGAGTTAGCAGCTAAAGGTGGTAATGCTAAACAGATTATGGAAGATAATGGCTTAGTTCAAATTTCTGATGAAGCAACACTTCTAAAATTTGTAAATGAAGCATTAGACAATAACGAACAATCAGTTGAAGATTACAAAAATGGTAAAGGCAAAGCTATGGGCTTCTTAGTTGGTCAAATTATGAAAGCGTCTAAAGGTCAAGCTAATCCACAATTAGTAAATCAACTTTTAAAACAAGAATTAGATAAAAGATAATTTTAATCATCAAACGATGAAGATTTAAAAATTAAACCCTTGATTGCTGACTTAGATGCAATCGAGGGTTTATTTATATCTATAGAAGTCATATTACTTTTAACTTTATTCATTGTACATGTTAATGGTAAAAATATTAATTTTATTAATGCGTTAGCTTTAATTATATTAAGGCAAACTGTATAATAAAAAGGTATAAAACATTTTTGTATAAAGACAACATTATATTTACAACATCATTTTAAAGGTAAAATAGCATAATTGACGAAGTCTATATAACGAAGAACGGCAAAAATGCTGAATAAATAACAACCTTTGTACATATTGAGATAGTATTTGTTTAAGATACAAGTTGGTCTTTAACGATATTAAGAATGATGAAATAAGACTGAGCCTGGGTCATAAATTCAATGTCCTAGGCACTACAATGTTATATTGGCAGTAGTTGACTGAAAGAAAATACGCTTGTAACAAGCTTTTTTCAATTAGATTCGGGCCCCAACATAGAAGCTGACTTTCTGTCAGCTTACAATAATGTGCAAGTTGGCGGGGCCCCAACATAGAAGCTGACTTTCTGTCAGCTTACAATAATGTGCAAGTTGGCGGGGCCCCAACATAGAAGCTGACTTTCTGTCAGCTTACAATAATGTGCAAGTTGGCGGGGCCCCAACATAGAAGCTGACTTTCTGTCAGCTTACAATAATGTGCAAGTTGGGGTGGGGCCCTCAACAAAGAGAATTTCGAAAGGAAATTCTACAGACAATGCAAGTTGGGGTAGAGCGAAATAAATTTTGTTAAATATTATTTCTGTCCCACTCCCTAGTAGACGAAACCAAGATGAAGTTAAAATATATGAATTTTAAGTAGAGGGATAAGATATGAGGAAACGTGCTAGAATCATTTATAACCCGACATCAGGTAAAGAGCAATTTAAAAGAGAATTACCTGATGCCTTAATAAAATTAGAAAAAGCGGGATATGAAACGAGTGCATATGCAACCGAGAAAATCGGTGATGCCACACTTGAAGCAGAAAGAGCTATGCATGAAAATTATGATGTATTAATCGCTGCAGGCGGTGACGGAACATTAAATGAAGTAGTTAATGGTATCGCAGAAAAGCCTAATCGTCCTAAGCTAGGTGTCATTCCTATGGGTACTGTTAATGACTTTGGACGTGCATTGCATATACCTAATGACATCATGGGGGCACTTGATGTCATCATTGAAGGTCATTCTACTAAAGTAGATATTGGTAAAATGAATAATCGATACTTTATTAATTTAGCTGCAGGCGGACAATTGACGCAGGTCTCTTATGAAACACCGAGTAAATTGAAATCTATTGTTGGTCCATTTGCTTATTACATCAAAGGTTTCGAAATGTTACCTCAAATGAAAGCTGTAGATTTAAGAATTGAATATGATGGTAATGTTTTCCAAGGAGAAGCATTATTATTCTTTTTAGGTTTAACAAATTCAATGGCAGGATTTGAAAAATTAGTGCCGGACGCTAAGTTAGATGACGGCTATTTTACGTTAATTATAGTTGAAAAATCAAACCTTGCAGAACTTGGTCATATTATGACTTTAGCTTCAAGAGGAGAACATACTAAGCATCCTAAAGTTATTTATGAAAAAGCAAAGGCAATTAATATTTCATCATTCACAGACTTACAACTAAATGTAGATGGAGAATATGGTGGTAAATTACCAGCGAATTTCTTGAATCTAGAACGTCATATAGATGTCTTTGCACCTAATGATATTGTAAATGAAGAGTTAATAAATAATGATCATGTTGATGACAATTTAATCGAAGAATAAACAGAAGTAGTGAAATATATAATGGCAGGTTAGGAAGCGCATAATTTTGTTCCTAACCTGTTCCTTTTGGAGGTAAAATTTTGCAAGCAATAGCTAAAAATGACATTAAAACGGGAACAGTTGTTGATTTAACGCATGAAGGCCATGGTGTCGTAAAAATAGATCGCTTTCCTATTTTCATACCACAAGCTTTAATTAATGAACAAATTGAATATAAAATTATCAAAGTAAAAAAGAACTTTGCGATAGGTAAGTTGCTTAATATAAATACGAGAAGTGAGAATCGTGTTGCACCGCCATGTATATATTATGAACGTTGTGGTGGGTGCCAACTTCAACACTTATCATACGAAGCACAACTTGAAATGAAAAAGGAACAAGTGATTAATTTGTTTCAGCGAAAAGCGCATTTTGATAATTCTAAGATTAACGATACAGTTGGCATGACAGATCCTTGGAGATATCGAAACAAGTCCCAGATTCCAGTTGGTAAGAATGAACAGAATGAAGTTATTATGGGCTTTTATCGTCAAAGAAGCCATGACATTATTGACATGGAAAGTTGTTTAATACAAGATTCACAACATCAAGAAGTGATGAATGAAGTTAAATCTATTTTAAAAGATTTAAATGTAAGTATTTATCAAGAACAATTGAAAAAAGGTTTAATGAGACATTTGGTTGTAAGAACAGGATATCATACAGACGAAATGATGATTATTTTTGTAACTAATGGTAAAAAGTGGCCACAAAAAAATGCTGTTGTTGAGAAGATATTAGATGCATTTCCTAATGTGACAAGCATTAAACAAAACATTAATGATAGCCACTCTAATGTTATTATGGGACGTCAGTCTATAACGCTATATGGTAAAGATACAATTATTGATCAATTAACAGATAGTACATTTAAAATAAGTGATCAGTCATTCTACCAAATTAATTCTGAACAAACAGAGAAATTATATAATAAAGCAATTGAGTATGCGCAATTGACAGGTAATGAAGTTGTATTAGATACCTATTGTGGTATTGGAACAATAGGGCTATATATGGCACCACATGCAAAACATGTATACGGTGTTGAAGTAGTACCTTCTGCAATTGAAGACGCACAACAAAATGCGACTATAAACCAATGCAATAATACAACTTTTGTCTGTGGGAAAGCTGAAGAAGTTATTTTACAATGGAAAGCACAAGGGATTAAACCAGATGTTGTAATGGTTGATCCGCCAAGAAAGGGCTGTGACGAAACGTTTATTCAGACTTTGCTTACATTAGAACCTAAGCGTATTGTCTATATTTCATGTAATCCCGCAACACAGCAACGTGATGCATTATTATTAGCTGAAAAATATCAACTTGAAGAGGTAACACCGGTAGATATGTTTCCACAAACAACACATGTTGAGACAGTGGCATTATTCAATTTGAAATAGCGCACATGATTTGAGATAAAATTTCGCCTTAATAAGTGAAGAAAGAAGTCGTATATTAAAATTTTATTACAGCCAATTTACTTTCTTGATATGAACTTTTTAAATTAAATGTGACATTGTATACTATATTTAAAGAAGAATAAGAATGTCATGATCGGGAGGGTTGGCAATGCATAAAATTGATTTAACGACAAATAATTTTCAAATGCGAAGGTTTATTATCTTGCAACTTGTTATTGCGTTATTCGTGATTTTATTTACGTATAAGTGGGCGTTAGGTGTCACAGCGGTTGTCGATCAAAATATCATCATCAATCTTGTATATGGGTTTGCTGGATTCATTATTTTATTGATTTTACATGAACTTATCCATAGAGCATTATTTCTTTTATTTAAAAAAGATAGCAAACCTATGTTTAATATAAAAAAAGACAGAATCTTATTCCAAACAGCAGATGCTTACTTCAACAAATGGCAATTCTCAATTATTATGCTGTCACCACTAATCCTATTAAGTACTGGCTTGCTTATTTTAATTAAGGTATTTGGTTATTCATCACTTATTTTTATGTTTAGTATGCATACCGCTTATTGCTTTATAGATATTTTGCTTGTTGCATTAACAATATCTAGTAGTTTTAAATATGTTCAACAAGATGAAGATAGTATTTATTTGTATCATCAAAAGCCGACTCAATAATAAATTTTAATATGATGATACCAACAAAATGAATTTGCTTGAATTATTTCAGATTACCTATGTTTTCTTACTCAATCGTCTTCATCATCATGCTTAAATAGCAATTGATTTTATAACAACTTGTAGTTATCTCAATATAGTTATCGCTAAGTGCAAGATTTATGTAAAAAAATCGTACACAGCGTATAATTATGTTGAGATATTTTTGTGCGTTATAAAAGTAAAAATTAGTAGGGAGGTGAGCACTTGACTGAGAGACGAATTATTCATATAGATATGGACTACTTTTTTGCACAAGTCGAAATGAGAGATAACCCCAAATTGAAAGGGAAACCAGTCATTGTTGGTGGTAAAGCAAGTAGTAGGGGTGTTGTCTCTACGGCATCTTATGAAGCACGAAAATACGGCGTCCATTCAGCAATGCCTATGTCACAAGCGCATAAATTATGTCCAAATGGATACTTTGTCACAAGTAATTTTGGTGCTTACCGAGAAACATCTGCGCAGATTATGTCTATTTTCCGAAGTTATACAGATAAGGTAGAACCGATGTCATTGGATGAAGCGTATTTAGATATTACAGAATTAGTGAGACCAGACCTTCCTGCTTCGAAAATTGCTCAGTATATTAGAAAAGATATTCTAGAGCAGACACATTTAACAGCATCTGCAGGTGTTTCTTATAACAAATTTTTAGCTAAATTAGCGAGTGGTATGAATAAACCTGATGGTATGACTGTGATTGATTATCAAAATGTCCATGATATTTTGATGACATTGGATATTGGAGATTTTCCGGGCGTAGGTAAAGCTTCCAAAAAAGTAATGCATGATAATGGTATTTTTAACGGTAGAGATTTATATGAGAAAACGGAATTTGAATTAATACGTTTGTTTGGAAAAAGAGGTCGGGGTTTATATAACAAGGCACGCGGTATTGACCATAGTGAAGTGAAATCATCAAGAGTAAGAAAATCAGTAGGGACAGAACGCACATTTGCAACAGACGTGAATGATGATGAGGAGATTTTAAGAAAAGTATGGGAGTTGTCAGGTAAAACAGCTGAACGTCTAAATAAATTACAGAAGTCAGCTAAAACTGTAACGGTTAAAATTAAAACTTATCAATTTGAAACGTTATCTAAACAGATGAGTTTAAGAGATTCGGTTAGTTCTGAAGAAGATATTTATAATATTGCATATTTACTTTATAACGATTTAAAAGACCCTGATGTACCAATTCGACTTATTGGTGTCACTGTAGGTAATTTAGAACAATCAACTTATAAAAATATGACGATATATGACTTTATATAAAATAAAGCTCCCTGCAAAGTTTACATTTTTACAATGCTTACTTTGAAGGGAGTATTTTATTTAGTCCTAGCCTTTATCTTTTAGATTTTTACCATAAATATTAGTTACATATGTTAAATTTTCATAATTTTTCAGTAGCCTAAAAGTAATCATTGCGCATGCTTTGGCATCATTCAATGCATCATGATGACCATGAAAATCTAATTGATAAAACTCCATCATATGTTTTAAACCGTATCGATACGAATCAACGGTTCTTTTAGCAAGTTGATAACTACAAAAGTAAGTTAAATTTGGAGTTGGTAAACCAATATTTTGAATGCTTTGATGTAAGACGTTCATATCAAATGCCGCGTTATGTGCGACAACAGGTAAATCTGCAATAAATTGCATCATATATGGAAATACGTAGTCAAACGTAGGTGCATTTTCAACATCTTCTGGTTGTATGCCATGAACTTTAATATTTTGTTGTGAAAAATAGTCTTGCGGATTCACAAGAGTATGAAATGTTTCTGTTATTTGACTATCAATGACTTTAACCATTCCGACAGAACAAATACTTGTACGTTTACCATTTGCTGTTTCAAAATCAAGTGCAACAAACGCATCTTGTATCATGTAGTCAATCCTTTCAATTAATTAAATGTATATATTAATAGACTTTTTAGTCATTTGCTTACAAACGATACATAATATTATACGTGAAGGTATAACGTGAAATCTATCATTTGGATGTAACTCTGATTAAAAAGTAAATGATGATATGCTTTAAAATCGGTCAAATTAATTCAACATTAAATTTAGAGTTATTAACATTAGTAGTTTAAAAAATAAATGACTAAAAATACAATAATTAGCCTTGAAAATGAAAAAACGCAGATCAATGATTCAGAAAATGAATCTAGTGATCTCCGTAAAGCAAAATAATATAGACATTGGGTTATTGTATGTGACCCAAATGTCTATCATGTCGTATGATATTTATCTGTCTATTGTAGTGATGTTTAATTATTCTTCGTCGAATGTACGAGCGCCAAGTTCTTTTTCGTAAAGATATAATGCATTGCTGTCATCGCCGATACGAGTTAAATAATTGATGTGAGTTTCAAACATTGATTCTTCTTCGACTTGTTCATCTAAGAACCAGTTTAAGAATGAGATAGTTGCATAATCTTTATCTTGACGAGCGATTTCAGATAAGTTATAGAAACGTCTTGTTACTTCTTGTTCTTGAGATAAGCTGTCTTTGAAAGTTTCTAGTATGCTTGAAAAGTCAATTTTTGGTGCTGAAACTGCTCTGAATTCTGCATGTGCACCTCTGTCGTTAATATAGTTATAAATCTTTTGTCCATGGAAACGTTCTTCTTTAGCTTGTTGAATGAAGAAGTTTGCAAATCCTTCGTACGATTCTTTATCACAGTATGCTGCCATTGCCATATATGCATGTGCTGCAAAGTACTCATGGTTCATTTGATCATTTAATGCTTCTAATAAATTTTTACTTAACATTTTGATACACCTCTTATTTGTAAATTAAAATTACTATGAATTAAACTTAGTATAACAAACTCATTCTCAATTGTAAATAATAATAATTATAATTTAATGCCCGATTTCAGCGCTCTAATTGAGAAAATGTATCATTTAGCGAGATTTAATTGAGAATAAATATCATTTTTAATTATCTAAATGAGAATGATTATAATTTAGAAACACTGTATCAATTTGTGATTGAGAAACTTTTTTGAAGTTGCCTTGTCATGTTATAATTATGCGAGTGGAAATTTGAGGAGGAAACACATGAGACAGTGGACGGCAATCCATCTAGCGAAATTGGCGCGTAAAGCAAGTAGAGCAGTAGGTAAAAGAGGAACAGATTTACCTGGACAAATCGCTAGAAAAGTGGATACAGATATATTAAGAAAATTAGCAGAGCAAGTTGATGATATTGTATTTATCAGTGGAACAAATGGTAAAACAACGACTTCAAACTTAATTGGACATACTTTAAAAGCAAATAATATTCAAATTATACACAATAATGAAGGTGCTAATATGGCTGCAGGTATAACTTCTGCATTCATCATGCAATCAACACCTAAGACTAAAATTGCGGTAATCGAAATTGATGAAGGTTCGATTCCACGTGTGTTAAAAGAAGTTACACCTTCAATGATGGTATTTACTAATTTCTTTAGAGATCAAATGGATCGCTTCGGTGAAATTGATATTATGGTTAACAACATTGCAGAGACAATTAGTAATAAAGGCATCAAATTATTGCTAAATGCTGATGATCCATTTGTGAGTCGTTTGAAAATCGCAAGTGATACGATTGTGTACTATGGTATGAAAGCACATGCCCATGAATTTGAACAAAGTACGATGAATGAAAGTAGATATTGTCCAAACTGTGGTCGCTTATTGCAATACGATTATATTCATTATAATCAAATTGGTCATTATCACTGTCAGTGTGGTTTCAAACGAGAGCAAGCAAAATATGAAATATCAAGTTTTGATGTGGCACCGTTTTTACATTTAAATATCAATGATGAAAAATATGATATGAAAATTGCAGGTGACTTTAACGCTTATAACGCGTTAGCAGCATATACAGTTTTAAGAGAGCTAGGGTTAAATGAACAAGCAATTAAAAATGGCTTTGAAACGTATACATCAGACAATGGTCGTATGCAGTACTTTAAAAAAGAACGAAAAGAAGCGATGATCAATTTAGCTAAAAACCCTGCAGGAATGAATGCAAGTTTATCAGTTGGTGAACAATTAGAGGGCGAAAAAGTGTATGTTATTTCGCTAAATGATAACGCTGCAGATGGTCGAGATACTTCATGGATTTATGATGCAGATTTTGAAAAATTATCTAAGCAACAAATTGAAGCTATCATCGTGACAGGTACACGAGCAGAAGAACTTCAATTGCGATTGAAGTTAGCAGAGGTTGAAGTACCAATTATAGTTGAGCGTGATATTTATAAAGCAACGGCAAAGACTATGGATTATAAAGGTTTCACAGTTGCAATACCAAACTATACATCATTAGCGCCTATGCTTGAACAATTAAACCGTTCGTTTGAAGGAGGTCAATCATAATATGCATGAATTGACTATTTATCATTTTATGTCAGATAAATTGAATTTATACAGTGATATAGGAAATATTATTGCTTTAAGACAACGTGCAAAAAAACGAAATATTAAAGTTAATGTCGTAGAAATCAATGAAACAGAAGGTATTACCTTTGATGAATGTGATATTTTCTTTATCGGTGGTGGAAGTGATAGAGAACAAGCATTAGCAACAAAAGAATTAAGTAAAATTAAGACACCACTTAAAGAAGCGATTGAAGATGGTATGCCGGGATTAACGATTTGTGGAGGCTATCAATTTTTAGGAAAAAAATATATCACGCCTGATGGTACAGAATTAGAAGGGTTAGGTATTTTAGATTTTTATACTGAATCAAAGACAAACCGATTAACAGGAGATATTGTTATCGAAAGTGATACTTTTGGAACTATTGTAGGTTTTGAAAATCACGGTGGTAGAACATATCATAATTTCGGTACACTTGGTCATGTTACTTTTGGTTATGGTAATAATGATGAAGATAAAAAAGAAGGCATTCATTATAAAAATTTATTAGGTACTTATTTACACGGACCAATTTTACCTAAAAATTACGAAATCACTGATTATCTGTTAGAAAAAGCTTGTGAACGTAAGGGTATTCCGTTTGAGCCTAAAGAAATAGATAATGAAGCGGAAAAGCAAGCGAAACAAGTATTAATAGACAGAGCAAATAGACAGAAGAAATCTCGTTAACTCTGAACATCGCATCAATGGATTTAAAATTGATAAACGATGAAGTATAGTAATTAATCATATATGTATAAACACACACATTATTTTGGATGGAAACAACCAAATTGATGTGTGTTTTTTTGTTCTAGTGAATAATTATTATACAATGAGTATCTATCCTAGAATTATCAATAGTAATGGTGATTATGCAACATGAAAAAATGAATGATGAAAGGAATTTGACGATGAAGCCTACTAAAGTGATTTTAAGAGATGCATCTTATGTACATAGTAAAACATCGATAACATTTATTTTAAAAGATGTAGTTATCGAAGAAGATAATAAAATTTATTATTTCGACACTAGTGCAACTTTCGAAGATCAAGAAATTAAATTTGAATTTGCACTTTTTGATAGTGACATGGACAATTTGAAACATATGGAATACGACAATCCTGTTACTGAAATATATTTTATAGAACCTGATTTACATTTTACGATTATTGATTTTAATCAAGAACTGCTTTGTATTTATATTGATTTTGATTCTGGTTTAAGGCATTCAAACATGGCAACAGAATCTGGTATTTCATTAAGGATAAACGTTACTAAATCAGATTTTAATAAATTTATTAATGAATTAGCCTCGTTACATTAATGATTTAAATCTGATACACAATTACAATCAAAAAAGACAGCCACATCCCTCCGTAGTTTAGGTGTGTGGCTATATTTGAGTCTGAATATTTATGCTTGTAATTTAAAAAAGGGACATGCTATATACGATAAAAATGAGGCTTGGACATAAATCAATGTTCTATGCTCTACGAAGTTAAATTGGCAGTAGTTGACTGAACGAAAATGCACTTGTAACAAGCATTTTTCACTTCTTGTCCGGGGCCCCAACAAAGAGAAATTGGATTCCCAATTTCTACAGACAATGCAAGTTGGGGTGTGGGCCCCAACACAGAAGCTGACGAAAAGTCAGCTTACAATAATGTGCAAGTTGGGGTGGGACGACGAAATAAATTTTGCGAAAATATCATTTCTGTCCCACTCCCATGGTGCCAATTAGCATGAGGTACTTAAATTAAGCATATCTGCTGTCTAGCAGTCGATAAATCATTAGAACTTCGTATAGTATATGACTTTTAATTTGATTTTCACCACTAATTTCATGTGCTTTTATTGTCGAACGTAAAGTTTCTACAGAATCATCTTCTCTCTTAAAAGAACCATCATAAAATATATCTTTGATGCTACTACTAATTTTTAGTAATGCCATTTTTTCGTCACCTGAAAAGTTAACACGAGTATTTTTAGGCAAGTAAATGATATTTGATAAATGAGTGATAAACAAACGATTCGTATATGCACGTTTAGTTAATTGGTTGAGTAATTTCCAATCACATTCTTTTTTCTTATGATAGCTTAATTCATCACGTTGATAACTTATTAACGTTTCAACTTGATTGTTTAAATTGAAAATATTTTTATATGCTTTTTCGCTTTTATCAGATTGCAGTCTTGATAAGATAAGTTCTTGGCAGCGATCGTAAAATAATTTATACATCAAGGCATCTGTCTTACTTAATTTTTCTTCGACCTGACCATAATACTTAGGTGGAAACACCATGAAGTTAATTAAACCTGATGTCACGAGTCCAATAATCGCTGTCAATGTTCGAGACAAGAAGTTGAATATGTAGGCATCATGAATACCTGGAATCATAGCTAATGATGTTAGTACAGCAACATTCGTACCAACTTGCAATTTGAGTTTTGTACAGAATAAAATCGTGAACGTCGCACTCAATGCATATGTAAAAGGTGATTGATCGCCGAATAAATATGTAAATAATACTGCAAAGCCTGCACCAATTACCGTAGCAGGTAATCTACGGTAACCTTTAATAAGTGATGCCTTGGCAGTTGGTTCAATTGTGACTACAGCCGTTAAAATGGCATAGATGGGAGTTAAATCTAGTGCCATACAAAAGACAGCTGTTAAAAAAATGGCAATACCAGTCTTAATTGTTCTGGCACCAATTAAATGTTTATACCATTGATCGTTCATTTTTTAACCTCTAATCATCGTAAAATCTTAGCGAGCGCTTTATAATAATAGTATCGTACATTGGAAAAGTTCATGTATGTAAAATATTTGAAATAATCATGCTTAAGCATTACTTTGATTTTCATATACATTAATCAAAGTTCTGGGCTCCACAATGTTATATTGTTAGTAGTTGACTGAAATAAAATGCACTTGTAACAAGCATTTTTCAATTCTAGTCCGGGGCCTCAACATAGAGAAATTGGAATACCAATTTCTACAGACAATGCAAGTTGGCGGGGCCCCAACATAGAGAATTTCGAAAAAAGAAATTCTACAGGTAATGCAGGTTGGCGGGGCCCCAACACAGAAGCTGACGAAAAGTCAGCTTACGATAATGTGCAAGTTGGGGTACAACGATAAAGAAATATTTTTTCTTTATCACACTATGTCCCACTCACTTTCCAAAATACTAAAGTAACATCTTTAGTATATCAAAGAATTTTTGCTATAATAAGTTATAATTATATAAAAAAGGAACGGGATAAAATGATTGTAAAAACAGAAGAAGAATTACAAGCGTTAAAAGAAATTGGATACATATGCGCTAAAGTGCGCAATACAATGCAAGCTGCAACCAAACCAGGTATCACTACGAAAGAGCTTGATAATATTGCGAAAGAGTTATTTGAAGAATACGGTGCTATTTCTGCGCCAATTCATGATGAAAATTTTCCTGGTCAAACGTGTATTAGTGTGAATGAAGAGGTGGCACATGGGATTCCAAGTAAGCGTGTCATTCGTGAAGGAGATTTAGTAAATATTGATGTATCGGCATTGAAGAATGGCTATTATGCAGATACAGGCATTTCATTTGTCGTTGGAGAATCAGACGATCCAATGAAACAAAAAGTATGTGACGTAGCAACGATGGCATTTGAGAATGCAATTGCAAAAGTAAAACCGGGTACTAAGTTAAGTAACATTGGTAAAGCGGTGCATAATACAGCTAGACAAAATGATTTGAAAGTCATTAAAAACTTAACAGGTCATGGTGTTGGTTTATCATTACATGAAGCGCCAGCACATGTACTTAATTACTTTGATCCAAAAGATAAAACATTATTAACTGAAGGTATGGTATTAGCTATTGAACCGTTTATCTCATCAAATGCATCATTTGTTACAGAAGGTAAAAATGAATGGGCTTTTGAAACGAGCGATAAAAGTTTTGTCGCTCAAATTGAGCATACGGTTATCGTGACTAAGGATGGTCCGATTTTAACGACAAAGATTGAAGAAGAATAGTTCAACATATACTAAGACTAAAGTATGAACATCATTTAGTTCCGGAGCCTATTCATATTGGTTTCGGAACTGTTTTATAATAATTAAGAACACAATCAATGCGTCATTTCAAAAATATGTTGTAATAAAGTAGTTTTTAAGCAAACATATCATCGACATCAACGAAGATACATAGCGCATTTGGTATTTTAAAACTTATTATAAAAGGTGATAGTTATGAACTATGTTGAACGTTATATTGAACAGTTTTTGAGAGCAACAGTAAGAAATAATATCAAGCACTACCTTTTAATGTTAGATGAAAAAATGAAAAATTTAGATGATTATATGCGTTATTTAATTACTAAAAAAGAACAACTTAGCAAGTTAATTAACAGTCTAATGCTAACATTAGAAAATAAATATATTGATATTGCTGAAGCATTTCAAATTCAATGTGCAAGAGAAATCAATAATCAAGAAATTGAAAATATTAAATCAGAGTTGAATAAAGTTGAAGCATATTATGCACAAATTGAAACTCAAATTCAACAAACTTCAACTGAAAAAATAGCAACAGAAAAAACATCGTATCTAATAAATTATATGAACGCTGTGGCATAGAAAGGCGGCGAAACATGACACACAAATATATATCAACGCAAATGTTGATCATTTTTACTGCATTAATGATTATTGCCAATTTTTACTACATATTTTTTGAAAAAATTGGCTTTTTACTCGTTCTATTATTGGGATGTGTATTAGTTTATGTAGGATATCTTTATTTTCATAAAATACGTGGCCTTTTGGCGTTTTGGATAGGCGCGCTATTAATTGCATTCACATTATTGTCTAATAAGTATACAATCATCATCTTGTTCGTCTTTTTATTACTACTTATTGTGCGTTATTTAATACACAAATTTAAACCAAAAAAAGTAGTTGCGACGGATGAGGTTATGACTTCACCATCTTTTATTAAACAAAAGTGGTTTGGTGAGCAACGCACACCAGTTTATGTATATAAGTGGGAAGATGTCCAAATTCAACATGGAATTGGCGACCTACATATTGACTTAACAAAAGCTGCAAATATTAAGGAAAATAATACCATTGTTGTTAGACACATTTTAGGTAAAGTGCAGGTTATATTGCCGGTTAATTACAATATTAATTTACATGTAGCTGCTTTTTATGGAAGTACTTATGTGAATGAAAAATCATATAAAGTTGAAAATAACAATATTCATATTGAAGAAATGATGAAACCGGATAACTATACAGTTAATATCTACGTATCAACGTTTATCGGAGACGTAGAGGTGATTTATCGATGAACCACTACATTAGAACAATTGGTTCAATGCTCATCTTAGTATATAGCATGCTAGCTGCATTTCTGTTCATCGATAAAGTTTTTGTAAATATCATCTATTTTCAAGGTATGTTTTATACACAAATATTCGGAATACCAGTCTTTTTATTTTTAAATCTCATCATCATATTATTGTGTATTATTGTTGGTTCGGTACTCGCTTACAAAATCAATCAGCAAAATGATTGGATTAAGACGCAAATTGAGCGTTCAATGGAAGGCGAAACAGTTGGTATTAATGATCAAAATATAGAAATATATAGTGAAACGTTAGATTTATACCATACACTCGTACCTTTAAATCAAGAATTGCATAAGTTGCGACTTAAAACTCAAAACTTAACCAATGAAAATTATAATATTAATGATGTGAAAGTTAAAAAGATTATTGAAGATGAACGTCAACGACTAGCACGAGAACTTCACGATTCTGTTAGTCAGCAACTTTTTGCGGCAAGTATGATGCTATCTGCTATCAAAGAAACGAAGTTAGAACCACCATTAGATCAACAAATTCCGATTTTAGAGAAAATGGTTCAAGATTCGCAGTTAGAAATGCGTGCTTTGCTGTTACATTTAAGACCGCTTGGTTTAAAAGACAAATCTTTAGGTGAGGGTATTAAAGATTTAGTTATTGATTTACAAAAAAAAGTGCCAATGAAAGTTGTGCATGAAATACAAGATTTTAAAGTGCCTAAAGGTATTGAAGATCATTTGTTCAGAATTACACAGGAAGCAATTTCGAATACATTGCGTCATTCAAACGGTACAAAAGTGACAGTAGAATTGTTTAATAAAGACGATTATTTATTGTTGAGAATTCAAGACAATGGTAAAGGTTTTAATGTTGATGAAAAATTAGAACAAAGTTATGGACTTAAAAATATGCGTGAAAGAGCTTTGGAAATTGGTGCAACGTTCCATATTGTATCATTGCCAGATTCAGGTACACGTATCGAGGTGAAAGCACCTTTAAATAAGGAGGATTCGTATGACGATTAAAGTATTGTTTGTGGATGATCATGAAATGGTACGTATAGGAATTTCAAGTTATCTATCAACGCAAAGGGATATTGAAGTAGTTGGTGAAGGCGCTTCTGGTAAAGAAGCAATTGCCAAAGCCCATGAGTTGAAGCCAGATTTAATTTTAATGGATTTACTTATGGAAGACATGGATGGTGTAGAAGCGACGACTCAGATTAAAAAAGATTTACCGCAAATTAAAGTATTAATGTTAACTAGTTTTATTGAAGATAAAGAGGTATATCGTGCATTAGATGCAGGTGTCGATAGTTACATTTTAAAAACAACAAGTGCAAAAGATATCGCCGATGCAGTTCGTAAAACTTCTAGAGGAGAGTCTGTTTTTGAACCGGAAGTTTTAGTGAAAATGCGTAACCGTATGAAAAAGCGCGCAGAGTTATATGAAATGCTTACAGAACGAGAAATGGAAATATTATTATTGATTGCGAAAGGTTACTCAAATCAAGAAATTGCTAGTGCATCGCATATTACTATTAAAACGGTTAAGACACATGTGAGTAACATTTTAAGTAAGTTAGAAGTGCAAGATAGAACACAAGCTGTTATCTATGCATTCCAACATAATTTAATTCAATAGTTCATATCGAATTAAGAAAAGTTACTTACGCCAATCACAATATAACATCAAATAGACACCAAAAAACAGAGGTCTTCGCAATCATTAGCGAAAACCTCTGTTTTGTTGATGTTTAGTCTTTTTTTAGCTTATCAACGATTTTGTCTTTTATATTTTTATCATCTTCTGGATAGGTATCACTAGGATGTTCATCAACATGATACGTACGTTGATGTGTTGCATTAGTATCTTCAGCATATTCGTACCTAGTGTTCTCATTATAATGATTTTTATTATTGTCATCATGTTCTAATGCTGCTTCTTCAGGTGTTTTACCTTTAATTACACTACGCTGATGAATGATTGCATTGATTTCAGCACCGACAATTATAATAAAACTTGTGATATATAACCATAGTAACAAAATGATGATACCCGCGATACTGCCATATGTTTTAGAATAGTTACCAAAATTTGAAATATACCAACCAAAACCAAATGAACCAGCTAACCAAATAATTGAAGTAAATACTGCACCTGGTAATACCGATTTAAGTTTTGTTTTAACGTTAGGTGCAACCGAATATAACACGATAAACACGATAAATATAATAATGATTGGTAACACAATTCTAATAAGATTAAAAATCCATTTCACTTGTTCGTCAAATCCAAGTGGACCGAATAGGAAATGACTAATTACAGAACCAAGCGTTGGTAATGCTAGAGCAACTACAAACACAACGCCCATAACTACAGTGAAGACAACACTTAGTAGTTTTAATACGATTCCATTACGGCTATCTTCTACATCGTAAGCAACATTGAAAGAATTCATAATTGCAGTCATTCCATTTGAAGCTGACCAAATTGCTAAAATCAAACCGATAGATAATAAGCCACCACTGGAGTTTTGAGTTATATCACCAATTACACTCTTAATTAGAGTAGATGTTTCAGCGGGTGCATTACTTAACATATTAGTAATTTGACTCTGCTTAATATTGAAAAATGGTAATAGTGTTAATAGGAAAAGCAACATAGGGAACATAGCAAGTACGAAATGGTAAGTCATTTGCGCTGCTAATCCTGAGGCATCATCTTTTCCTATGCGATAGATGAGATATGATAAGAAATTAGAGTCTTTCTTATATTTTGCAGGTTTATTTAATCTTGATAAGAAGAAAACCTGATCCTCTTTTTTAGGTTTCTTAGATTGGAATTGTTGAGGTTCAATATATGTACGATCAACATCAATTTTGGGATTACTTTTATTTTTCTTTTTTGACTCCTCTTGCGCTTCCTTAACAGAATTAAGGTATTTTGAAGAAGAGTGATCCTTTTTCGACATGTGCACTCCTTAACCTTTCTCTATGTAATGTTTTATAAAGTAACTATTAGTATTTATCCAATTATAAAAAAACTAAACAATGATATGCTTTAAAAATGATAATATTATAGAAATTAATTGATTTAAATCTTTCATAGGCTATTTTGATTTAAAATTAAAACAAAGGCAATACTGAAACAATGCAGTTTGGCCAATCATTGTATTATCATTTAATAATGATAACTATGAAAGGCGTACACCAAATTGTTAAGTATTGCCTTATAAAAACAAAATCATCTTAGCGTTGATTTTTTCTATTAACAAATGTTTCTTTCGCATCCTTTAATGAACGTTCTAATTCAGGATTATTACGACGAATTTCTTCAACAACATCTTTCCAGTATAAAACTTCGTCTTTAATCTTGCTGACTTTAGAAGGCTTACGAGTGCGGTTACCATTTTTTGCATCTTTAACTGATTGAACTAAAGCTTGACGTGTAGATTTATCAGCTAAACTAATTGCGCCACCAATTACGGCACCAATTAAAATACCAGGAACAAATTTATTTTCCATAAAAAACTACCCCTCTTTCAAATTTGCATCTTTTACGATGTAGTCTATTAAATTATCACAAGATGATAATACCATGTCGTATACACCTTCAAAATTATTCGTGTAGTATGGATCTGGTACATCACTCTCTTCCATATTACTAAATTCTAACAGTTTGAACAATTGTCCCTTAAGATTAGGATTGATAGATTTAATATTATCAACGTTACTTTGATCCATAGCCACAATGTAATCAAAATCATCTGTGGCTTCGAATAATTCACTAATCATGCCATCAAATGGAATATTGTGTTTGTTGAGAATTTTTTGTGTACCTTCATGAGGCGGCTCTCCTAAATTCCAGCTACCAGTACCTCTTGAATGTACTTTTATATCATGAATATTTCTGTCTTTAAGTCTTTGTCGCATGATTGCTTCTGCCATTGGAGAACGACATATATTGCCAAGACAGACAAATGCTACATCTACCATTTTGATTCCTCCAAACTATGTAGTTATATCCCCATTTTATAGCGACTTTAAACAATAAGAAAGCAGATTATATAAAATTCTATTAAAGTTTATTAAATTGTGATACTTTGATAACATAACTATTATTAGAGGTGAACATTGTGGCTATGACAAATGAAGAGAAAGTATTAGCTATTAGAGAGAAGTTAAATATTGTTAATCAAGGATTATTAGATCCTGAAAAATATAAAAATGCAAATGAAGAAGAATTAACAGATATATATGATTTTGTTCAATCAAGAGAAAGATTATCGCCAAGTGAAGTGACAGCTATTGCTGACGCTTTAGGACAATTGCGACACGACTAGGAGTGGGAATTTTGACTAATTACAAAGAAAAGTTACAACAATACGCTGAACTATTAGTTAAGGTTGGTATGAATGTTCAACCAAAACAGCCAGTATTTATTAGATCATCAGTAGAAACATTAGAATTAACGCATTTAATTGTAGAAGAAGCATATCATTGTGGCGCTTCAGATGTACGTGTTGTATATAGCGATCCAACCTTAAAACGCTTAAAATTTGAAAATGAATCCGTGGAACATTTTGCTAATCATGAGATAAAATCATATGATGTTGAAGCGAGAATGGATTACGTTAAACGTGGCGCTGCTAATTTAGCACTTATTAGTGAGGATCCTGATTTAATGGATGGTATCGATAGCCAAAAATTACAAGCATTTCAACAACAAAACGCACGCGCATTTAAAGGATATATGGAAAGTGTACAAAAAAATCAATTTCCATGGGTCGTAGCTGCTTTTCCATCTAAAGCTTGGGCGAAGAGAGTATATCCTGAACTATCTGTAGAAGAAGCATATATTAAGTTTATTGACGAGGTATTCGATATTGTGCGAATTGATGGTAACGATCCAGTTGAAAATTGGCGTCAACACATCGCTAATTTAAGTGTTTACGCTCAAAAGTTACAGCAAAAAAACTACCATGCGTTACATTATGTATCTGAAGGTACTGATTTAACAGTAGGTTTAGCGAAAAATCATATCTGGGAAGATGCTACAAGTTATGTTAACGGCAAGGAACAAGCTTTTATTGCTAATATACCAACTGAAGAAGTATTTACAGCACCGGATCGAAATAGAGTAGATGGATATGTTACTAATAAATTGCCTTTAAGTTATAACGGCACAATTATCGATCAATTTAAATTGATGTTTAAAGATGGAGAAATTATTGATTTTTCAGCTGAAAAGGGTGAAGCGGTATTGAAAGATTTAATCAATACCGATGAAGGTTCAAGAAGATTAGGTGAAGTAGCGTTAGTACCTGATGATTCACCGATATCAAATCGTAATACCATTTTTTACAATACTTTATTTGATGAAAATGCAGCATGTCATTTAGCGATTGGATCTGCTTACGCCTTCAATATTGAAGGTGGAACGGAAATGACTGTTGAGGAAAAGATTGCAAGCGGATTAAATGATTCAAACGTACATGTCGACTTCATGATTGGTAGTAGTGATTTGACTATTTATGGCATATTCGAAGATGGTTCAAAAGAACTAGTATTTGAAAATGGAAATTGGGCATCAACATTTTAATAAATGTTATTTTGAGGTGCTGAGTAGGAAATGAAACATGTATTTAAAGGTCAAATACGTGATTAAAGTATAGATTGGGAGATAAAATAATGACAAATCAGGACAGACCAATGAAATCTATGTCAGAATCAAAATGTTATAAAAATAGACAAGTTTTCCCTCAAGATACGAATCACCATCATACAATGTTTGGTGGTACATTGATGGCTAATATTGATGAAATTGCAGCAATCACAGCTATGAAACATGCTGGTGCGCAAGTAGTTACTGCATCTACAGACTCAGTAGATTTCTTAAAGCCGATTAAAACAGGGGACATATTACAATACGTAGCGATGGTTTCATACGCTGGGACAAGTTCGATGGAAGTGGTCGTTCAAATTAGAATTGACGATGTATTTAATAACAAGCATGATTTAGCTGCATTAAGTTACTTAACATTTGTTGCGTTAGATGATGATGGGAAGCCTAAACATGTACCTGGAGTATATCCAGAAGATGATGTTGAAAAATGGTTTTATGATACAGCACCACAACGTGTTGAACGAAGAAAAGCACGTCGCATTGAAAGTAAACAAACAATTGAATATTTAGCTCAAGTGCAACATATTAGAGACTAAAAATATAAAGACAGATTGTTAAGGATGAATTGAACTGTTATGTTCGAATATTCCACCTGCAATCTGTCTTTTTGATTATGTACATTTATGCTTTTAGTTAAAATTTAACCCTTTTATTATAGACTATTGGTCCTATTAAATGACCTTTATTGTTTAAGTAGAGTGCTGCCAGCGATTAATGGTTTTTTATTTTGTAATAGCATTAAAATATGCGGAGACTACTTATCGATAAAGTGCTTCTCCGCATAATTAAGCGTTTTTAAAATTGTATAATTTGTGGTTGTTTGTGCATATGAAGCTCATTATCTTTAAAATCCATATTCGGATAGTACATATTTTTAACAAGAACATTTGGTCCTAAACAACTAAACTCAGAACAATGACAATTTAATGATTTAGCAAGATCAGAGGATAACCATTTATCAAATACATCTGTTAATTTATCTTTTTGTATATTCGAAATTGTACCTGTTTCATCTCCGAAATCAGTTACGATTACATTACCTGTAAATACATTGACATTTAAACGACTACGGCCATCCGGGTCATTTCTAGTCGTTACATTTTTAGCAGTTCTTAAACGTGATAGTAACTTTTGATCTTCATCATCTTTTAAGCATGGAAACACAGGCAAAGTACCAAATAACATCCAAATATTTTCATCTCTGAAATCCAATATATCATGAATTGTCTTTTTTATTTCCGCTAGAGTTAACACATTTAATTGACTTGCAAAGTCAGCTGGATACATAGGGTGAATCTCGTGTCTGCTACATTTCATATCATGAACGACTTCTTGATGTATTTTTCGTAAATGTGGTAGCGTACTTTGATTGAGCATTGTTTCCGCAGATACAAACATTCCTTGTTCTGATAATGTACGTGCATTCGAAATCATTTGTTCATATAATTTTAACTTAGCTTTTAACGGTGGTTGCTTCTTCATTGCGCCAAAGCCAACATTTGCGAATTCATCAGTTGTTCCCCAGTTATGTGAGATATGCATAACATCGATATATTCAGCAATATCTAAATAACGATCTTGAGGCAATGTTAGGTTTGAATTCATTTGTGTATATATACCTCGATTATGTGCATACTTTAATAGAGGTTTAACAACATTTCTAATAGACTTTTTAGAAAACATTGGTTCGCCACCTGTAATTGACATCGTTCGCAGATTTGGAATTTCATCAAGTCTACGATAAATTAAGTCCATATCTAAAGGCTCGGGGTCGACAGTTTGTAAAGTATAACCAACTGCACAGTGGCTACAACGCATATTACAAAGATTTGTAGTTGTAAATTCGATGTTACTTAAAGTTAATTGGCCATGTTCTTTAACATCGTTATATGCTTCCCATGGATCATTGTGAATGCTAACAGGTTGCTTCAATTTGACGCTATTCATCGTCTTAAACTTCCTTCTTTCTATTTGGTTCATATCGGTATGATACCACTTCGTATTATCACTCGTAACAAATTATCTCTTAATTTTAGTTAATTGAAAAGGGGATTTTTAAAAGTCAAAATAATTTGAATGTCATAAATATAGCTAAGATTATATCGCTTTAACGCAATTTCTGTTAGGATAATAATGAAAAAGAAAACAAAATAAAAGGAGTTAACTTTTTATGAATGAACAGCAAACAATCGAACAGATAAAAGCGCGTTTAAATAAGTTTATTGAGGATATCGATCATGTAAATCCTGATGAAGTACGTGTTGAAGACATAGATGAATGGATTGGATTGTTAGATCAGCTTGAAGAAAAGGTTAAATTAGTATCTAAGTAAATGCCACATAAGATGTGTTAGAGTTAGATATCGTGACAGTCGCTTAATATTTTTATATCTTGTATGTTTAATCATTGATTTACTTGTCTATAGTATTTATATCAATGATATATAGAAAGGTGATTTTCAATGACTAAAAAAGTAGCAATTATTCTAGCAAACGAATTTGAAGATATAGAATATTCAAGTCCTAAAGAGGCATTAGAGAATGCTGGCTTTAATACTGTAGTGATTGGAGATACTGCAAATAGTGAAGTTGTTGGTAAACACGGTGAAAAAGTTACTGTCGATGTAGGCATTGCAGAAGCTAAACCAGAAGATTATGATGCATTATTAATTCCTGGAGGATTTTCACCAGACCATTTACGTGGAGATACAGAAGGTCGATATGGCACATTTGCTAAATACTTTACTAAAAATGATGTACCAACATTTGCCATTTGTCATGGGCCACAAATACTAATAGATACAAACGATTTAAAAGGTCGTACGTTAACAGCAGTATTAAATGTACGCAAAGATTTATCAAATGCAGGCGCACATGTAGTTGATGAGTCAGTAGTTGTAGACAACAATATTGTAACAAGTCGAGTACCAGACGATTTAGATGATTTTAATCGAGAAATCGTTAAGCAATTACAATAGAGTATTGCGGTTATCAATTGTTAAAATTTATATATTTTCGTTTGAAATGAAATATGGATTTTAGTTTTAAAAAATGAATAACAAATAAAAGGTCGTCTCTATTGGCATTTAATAGGGATGGTCTTTTATTTTTATAAAATATAACAATATTTGACATGATTAATATTTAAAATCGCAATGATTTATCTATAATCTTTTCAAAAAACAAAAAAGTAAGTATGATGGCGTATACGATTGTAAGCCCTTGGACTGATTTTCCCAAAAAGTGTAGCCTATTTGTGATAGTACTGGTAAACTCAAGTTATATACTAAGTGAGTTTTAAAAGAAGGAGCAAACGCATGAAAAGAAGCGATAGGTACTCAAACTCAAATGAACATTTTGAGCATATGAAACACGAACCTCACTATAATACGTATTATCAACCAGTTGGCAAACCGCCGAAAAAGAAAAAAAGTAAACGAATACTATTGAAAATATTATTAACCATTCTAATCATTATCGCATTGTTTATTGGTATCATGTATTTTTTATCTACACGCGATAATGTGGATGAACTAAGAAAAATTGAAAATAAAAGTAGTTTTGTGTCAGCTGATAACATGCCAGAGTATGTTAAAGGTGCCTTTATTTCAATGGAAGATGAACGATTCTACAATCATCATGGATTCGATTTGAAAGGTACAACTAGAGCCTTATTTTCAACGATTAGCGACAGAGATGTGCAAGGTGGTAGTACCATTACACAACAAGTTGTCAAAAATTATTTTTATGATAATGATCGTTCATTTACTAGAAAAGTAAAAGAATTATTTGTAGCTCATCGAGTTGAAAAACAATATAATAAGAACGAAATTTTAAGCTTTTATTTAAATAATATTTACTTTGGGGATAATCAATATACGCTTGAGGGCGCAGCAAACCATTACTTTGGAACAACCGTGAATAAAAATAGTACAACAATGTCTCACATTACAGTTTTACAAAGCGCTATTTTAGCTAGTAAAGTCAATGCACCTAGCGTATATAATATCAATAATATGTCTGAGAATTTTACGCAACGTGTAAGCACGAACTTAGAAAAAATGAAGCAACAAAATTATATCAATGAAGCACAATATCAACAGGCTATGTCACAATTAAATCGTTAAATACTTGCATTTATGTGTAAGATACTTGGAACAATAATGTAGAAGGTTTAATTGAAATGTCATAATGATAAAGTTGAATTGTTTCTGCTTAATAAATTTTACAGATTTGCTTGTAATCACACTTTCATTTTAAAAGATGATAGTGTGATTTTTTGTTAGCATCGAAAAATATTTAAAGTTAAACATTTGCTATAGGAAGTGGCTTATTGAATAATAAAAGAGTATTGTATTAAAACTTGAGAAAGTAACGGGGTGATCCAGTGCCGAAGATTACTAAAATAGAAGTTCAAAAGAAAAACAAAGAACGTTTTAATCTTTTTTTAGACGAACAATTTGAAATGGGTATAGATATCGATACATTAGTCAAATTTAATTTAAAAAAAGGGCAACAACTTGAAGCTGCTGATATGGCAGAGATTCAAAAGTATGATCATTATCGCATAGGTTTAAATAAAGCAATCCAATATTTATCATATAAAAAGAGAACTGAAAAAGAAGTTATACTATATTTACAAAAAGAAGAGATATCAGAGCAAGCGATTTCTGAAGTGATTGAATATTGTTATCGCGAAAAGTTAATCGACCATCAAGATTATGCGGAAAGTTTAAAAAATACAATGATTCGCACGACAGATAAAGGACCTAAAATTTATCAACAAAAACTATATCAACTTGGTATAGAACCAAATATCATTGAAATGTTTACAGAACTTTATAGAGAACAACAGGAACTTGATGATATTATCCAAATTGCTGAAAAAATATCTAAAACAAAAAAAGGGCCACAAAATAAGGTTAAAGAAAAAGTAATGCAATCTTTAATTCAAAAAGGGTTTGAAATGGAAACCATTCATGCTGTATTGAATGAAATGGATTTTACACAAGATGAAGCGGTTTTAGACGATTTATTACAACGAGATTTAGAAAAAATTTATAATAAAAATCGAAAGAAGTACACGCAACAGAAATTAATTTCAAAAACTATCGAAGGCCTTATGAGAAAAGGATATAAATATGATAAAATTAAAGCTAAATTAGAAGAAAGTGGTATTGCCGATGGAACAGAAGAAATTGAGTGAAATGTCTGAGCCAGAATTAAGACACGAAATACAACTTTATAAAGAGAAAATGAGAAAAGCTGAGATGAATGGTATTTTAAATGAATATGACGTTTATCAAAGTAAAGTAATTGTTGCCGAAAGTTACTTAGTAGACAGAAAAAAGATAGAAATTGGTAAAATTTATAAACTGACTGATGGCAGTAATCAATATTTTAAAGTAGAAAGATTAAAAGGTATTTTTGCGTGGGGGTTTAGATTTAATAGCGATGAACCCGAAGAAGGCTTACCTATAGCGTTATTACAATTATAGAAGGATGAAAATAGATGGGAAGTTCAATTGTTTTAAAGTTACTAAAAGTAACACACTACTATAGGAATAAACAGAATAAGAAATGGTATTTACCTTTTGGATATGATGCTGAAGATATCGATTTAAACAATATTAGTTTACATATTTATCAAGGAGAAGCATTAGGTATAATTGGTGAACCTGAATCTTCCAAAGCATTGGTAGGTCAATTGTTGGCAGGTGCAATTAAACCTGATAAAGGTAAAGTAGTTTGTACTGAAGATTTGTTCTACGGATATATTGAAGATCAATCGTCAATTCATCAAACTGTTGAAGCTTACACAGCGCAGTTAGTTCAACTATTTCCATATGAAATTAATGATCATAAAGCTGAACAGATTATTCAATATGCACATTTAGGCGATTATAAAACGAAGCCGGTTAACCATATTTCGAAAGCGGCATACGCTCAATTACTATTAAGTATTGCACGCTCATCAAAATCAAATATTATTATTTTAAATCATGTTATTGACTATTTAACACCACAATTTATAGAACGTGCGATTGAATTAACAAATGATTATATTGAAAATAATTTAACGATTGTGTCAATTGGTGATGATATTGATAAAATTTCACAAGTGAGTAACTATATAGCTTGGTTTTCACATGGTCAATTAAGAATGGAAGGGTCACTTAAACAAGTTATTCCATCTTTTAAAGAACATGAACGTGATCGATTAAGTCTAAACTCAAAAGAAGAAATTGAAAACTTTGATTTAGATTGGAAAAAGAATCGTACAAGAATACCAGAGATGACCTATAATTTCAAACGTGTTGAGCGCTATAATCATGCAAAGCCGCCTAAGTTTTTAGTGCGTTTTTGGACTTTAGCCTCAGGTACTATTCTAGGCTTAGCATTGATGATGTTGCTCATTTTCAATAATATAGGAATTATTTCGATAACAGATTTTACGAATCGTGCTACGATGCAAAATGAAAATAAAGATCCATATGGCGAAAAGTTAGCTTATGGAATTGCTTTTAATGGCAGTGTGGATATGCAAGGGGATAAACAAGTCACAATTCCAAAATATAGTGTAGTTACAATTACTGGCGAAAATAGTAAAAATTATCGTGTTACCGCCGATAATAAGACTTACTATGTTAGTAAAGATAAATTAGAATATTTTAACCCGGCAGGTTTATATCAAACGCATAGTTTTAAAAAATTAGCGCCATATATGAAATCAAATTATAGTAATTACTATGCATACTTTAACAGTCAATTACATAAAAAGCATAGTTCAGTTATTAAAACTTTAGTTCCTGATGATGATAACCGTTTCGTTGCATCCGTTACACAACAACCGATACAATTACTTTTCAATGATAATAATCAGTTATACGGTTTTGTTTATCCAATTGTAGATAAAAAAGAATTAAAAGATAAGTTTAATATTAACAATAACATTTGGATTACTAAAGTTGGGAATGGATATTGTATTGCCAATTTGAAAGAAGACAAATGGATTTATATTGAATTGTAGGTGTAAAGATGCTAGTTAATATTATTTTATATTTTAAAAACTTACCGCATACTAAAAGGTATGTAACAGAACGTTTTAAACAAAGTTGGAAAAGTTTTCTAATCGTATTAGCTGCATGTTTAATACTTATTATTGCCAGTGAAACGCTATTTTCCTTTAGTCATTTGACCGATGTTAAAGAGGTGCGATGGTTATTTAGAATTATTGCATTGATTGTTTTTGCGGTATTGATGTTCACAATTTATATCTCTTATCATCATTATATGAATGACTTTTTAGTTACTAAGTTATTTAATATTTCCGCAGCGACGCCAGTAGTTATTATGTCTATTTTAAGTTTTATTATGCTAGTCATTTTGACGATGATTAGTGCATTGGTTAAACCAGTAAACTTCGAAACATCGTATATAGCGCTATTCTATTTTATTGTGATGGCAACTATTTTTGTAGGATTAATATCAGTTACTTTTGGTCTTATTCGACTATTAACTGAAAAAATAAATATCATATTTTATGGGATTTGTGTATTGTGTTTCTTATTGTTACCAATTATTTTCATACCAAATCCTAATCATGTATTTATCAATCACATCCTAATGCTGAATCCAATGTATTACATTGTTAATGGTATAGCACAATCTATCATATTTGGTATATCAAGTATGGAAAACATTCCATATCATTTTTACTTTATTTTATTCTTATGTTTAATAGCTGCAGTAAATTTCGTATTAGCAAGGTATACGACACACGCAATTTATAATAAAACATCTAAAGTGACACAAACTGATAATCAACAAGATGTTTCAAATGATAGTACAGACGAGGCGGATACTTCTTCATGATGTTTAGCTGACCTGTTGTGTAAATTAATCTGTTAGAATCAGAAACAATTAGAATATAATCTAGATATCGTTTTCCTATACTGATTTTGATATTTCGAGTCATTAAAGGTAGTTTGTTAGCGACAATATAAATTTTAGGTTTTGTAAAAGCATTCATAGTTTTACATTAAAAAACCGGACAGAGTAAAAATCGTTTTGATTTTTATTCTGCCCGGTTGTTCATTTTTTATAGATTAACTTTAGTGAATAATAACTTGAAATTATTTAGCATACAGTTTACGTTGTAACTTATCTTCTGTAAAAACCCAGCCAATATAAGAGTGGTCTATGACATTATCGTTTGTTACATGTGCAATTGCCACAAATGAATAATGATCATTTTTTAAATAACGCAAATCAATCAAACGAATTTCAGTAGAACCATCTGCTAACGTTGTTGTTTGCCAACGATAGATTGATGAAAAGTTTAAAAAAGTACGTATATCTTTATTACCTTTGACTTTCCATAAAATGGAGTCTGTTGATAATGTTTGACGTTCCACTTTATCACTAAACACCACATTCCTACCATATGCTTTTCCAACATAGTCATGTGCATCAGTTTGTATCGCGACACGCCATTCCATAAATTTTATTGTTGGCGCAACAAATACTTTAACAGGGTGATGCTCTTGTTGAATTGCTTTTAAAGCTTGTTGCTTAATTACGGCTCTCATTTTAAAACGAATCATGTAATAAATGATTAGTAAAGCGATTATAGGAAAGAAGACTGCAAATGGATGCAAGCCTATAACCCATAATACAATACCAATACAAAGAACTGTGAAAATAATAGGGTCAAATGTGTTAATCACACTTAATTGAATCCATTTGTTTGTGATAGGTCTAAGTGCTTGTGTACCATAAGAATTGAATATATCTACAAAGACATGTAAAAATACTGCGAGCTGAGCCCACATCCATACATGAAATGGGTTGGTTCCACTAAAGAACGTGAATATTAAAAATGTAATTAAAATTGGCCATAGTATTGTGAAAGGGATGGAATGCGTGATACCTCTATGATGCGAAATATATGTTGCATTGTCCTTTAATTTAAGAACAGTATCCCCATCAGGAATTAATGAACCAACGATAAGGGTTGTAGCTGTTGCACCGAACGTAGAAGCCATTGCTGGATCTTGAGTTGCAAGTGCTGTAAGGCCCACCCCAATTGCGATATGTGTTGCAGTGTCCATATCAGTTCACTCATTTCATAATATTATATATACTATTATAATCCAATTTCGCAAATAACTAAATTAACTTACATACTAACCATGATTTTAATGTACAATAAAAACATTATGAGTAAAGACAATTAATTTTGGTGAGGAAAGGGTTTTATAAATGTATCAGCAGTCTAGTTTTAAAGAAAATTTGATACACTGGTTTGATGAAAATCAAAGAGAAATGCCATGGCGACAAACGACCAATCCGTATTATATTTGGTTAAGTGAAGTCATGTTACAACAGACACAAGTTAAAACAGTTATTGACTATTATCATCGTTTTGTTGAACGATTTCCAACTGTGGAAGTTTTGAGTCAAGCTTCGGAAGATGAAGTGTTAAAGTACTGGGAAGGCTTAGGATATTATAGTAGAGCTCGAAATTTTCATACGGCTATTAAAGAAGTTCATGATAAATATGAAGGCTTAGTTCCCAAAGATCCTGATCAATTTAAAGCGTTAAAAGGTGTTGGCCCATACACACAAGCTGCAGTAATGAGCATTGCATATAATGTACCACTAGCAACTGTAGACGGAAATGTTTTTCGAGTATGGTCTAGATTGAATGATGACTATCGAGATATTAAATTACAATCGACGAGGAAATCGTACGAACAAGAATTATTACCGTATGTTACTACAGAATCTGGAACGTTTAATCAAGCTATGATGGAATTAGGGGCATTAATTTGTACACCGAAAAATCCATTATGCTTATTTTGTCCAGTTCAAGAAAACTGTGAGGCATTTGATAAAGGTACATTTGAAAAGTTACCTGTTAAATCTAAAAATGTAAGTAAAAAAGTAATTGAGCAATCCGTCTTTTTAATTAGAAATAATCAAGGTCAATATCTGTTGCAAAAGCGTAGCGAAAAATTATTGCATGGTATGTGGCAATTTCCTATGTTTGAAAGTGAGCATGCTAGACGTGAAATGACTGAAAAAATCGGTCATGACATTCAACCAGTAGAAACACCTATTTTTGAGTTGAAGCATCAATTTACTCATTTAACATGGAAGATAAAGGTATACGCCGTTTCAGGAACAATTAACATTGAAACATTACCAGATGACATGATTTGGTTTGATTTAAGTGATCGAGATCAATATACATTCCCTGTACCTATGTCAAAGATTTATCAATTTATAAATGGGTAACATTCGATGATTGATAAGATTATCGAAAAATATAGTGACATTAATTTTAAAAATGTATAAATGATATCTTTAAATCTCATAGAATAACAATGTCAAAAAGTTAAAGTGTTGATATATAAAAGTGATGATTTTATATACTTTAAATGGGACATGTAAATCTCTGTTGTAGTACTTAGCAATATTACCGAGTTTAATCATTAAGTAGTAAAATCTTATTTCGTAAAAATATGTATTTATATAATACTATTTCTGAAATATGCTATAATTTATAATGGTTAAATTAACAGAAGGTGGTGTGGAGTATGGTCAGAGAATCCATACCTAAAGAAGGGGAAAACATTAAAATTCAGAGTTATAAACATGATGGTAAGATTCATCGCGTTTGGTCTGAAACAACAATATTAAAGGGTACTGATCATGTTGTCATTGGTGGCAATGATCATACGTTAGTAACTGAAAGTGACGGAAGAACTTGGATAACACGTGAACCGGCAATTGTTTACTTTCACTCAGAATATTGGTTTAATGTTATCTGCATGTTTAGAGAAGATGGAATTTATTACTATTGCAATTTGTCATCACCATTTGTTTGTGATGAAGAGGCATTAAAATATATAGACTATGATTTAGATATTAAAGTATATCCAAACGGAAAGTATCATTTATTAGATGAAGATGAATATGAGCAACATATGAATCAAATGAATTATCCGCATGATATTGATATTATTTTAAGACGCAACGTGGACATTCTTCAACAATGGATAGAACAGAAGAAGGGCCCATTCGCGCCAGATTTTATCAAAGTTTGGAAAGAACGTTACAAAAAAATTAGACAATATTAAGCAAATAAAGTGTAAATACTGATTAAATCATTTATATTGACTTAGTGATGTAAAGAAGTATGATAACTTTTGCTGTCGTGTGGGGACACAGTATCCATAGATTAAATTGAATAGAATATAACATACGAATAAGACAACGTATTTAATCACATGAATATGACAGAGGTTGAGATATCTTAATTTTAAAAATGTAAATTGTAAGAAGAATTTACATCTACAAATTATGTATCCAACCTCTATTCATTTTTATACTTATGAATAGGATAGGGCAATTGATTAGGGGGGATTGTATGATTAAACGATATTTGCAATTTGTTAAGCCGTACAAATATCGTATTTTTGCAACGATTATTGTTGGGATAATTAAGTTTGGTATACCAATGCTTATACCACTTTTAATTAAATATGCAATAGATGGTGTGATTAATAACCACGCACTAACGACTGATGAAAAAGTTCATCATTTAACTATTGCCATTGGTATCGCATTATTTATTTTTGTAATAGTGAGACCACCAATTGAATTTATACGTCAATATTTGGCGCAATGGACAAGTAATAAAATATTGTATGATATACGTAAAAAGTTATACAACCATTTACAAGCTTTAAGTGCGAGATTTTATGCTAATAATCAAGTAGGTCAAGTAATATCTAGAGTGATTAATGATGTTGAACAAACAAAAGATTTCATTTTAACCGGGTTAATGAATATTTGGTTAGATTGTATAACAATTATTATTGCACTATCCATAATGTTCTTTTTAGATGTGAAATTGACTTTAGCAGCACTGTTTATCTTCCCATTTTACATTTTAACGGTGTACGTTTTCTTTGGAAGATTAAGAAAATTGACGCGTGAAAGATCTCAAGCATTAGCTGAGGTTCAAGGGTTCTTGCATGAACGTGTTCAAGGTATTTCAGTCGTTAAAAGTTTTGCGATTGAAGACAATGAAGCGAAAAACTTTGATAAAAAGAACGCTAATTTCTTAACACGTGCGTTGAAACATACAAGATGGAATGCCTATTCCTTTGCCGCAATTAATACAGTTACAGATATTGGACCAATAATTGTCATCGGTGTTGGTGCATATCTTGCTATTTCTGGATCAATCACAGTAGGTACACTTGCAGCATTTGTTGGATACTTGGAGTTATTGTTCGGGCCTTTACGTCGTTTAGTCGCATCATTTACAACTTTAACGCAAAGTTTTGCTTCAATGGACCGTGTATTCCAATTAATTGACGAAGATTATGACATTAAAAATGGTGTTGGTGCTCAACCTATTGAAATTAAACAAGGTCGTATTGATATTGATCATGTTAGTTTTCAATATAACGATAACGAAGCTCCAATTTTAAAAGATATTAATTTGAGTATTGAAAAAGGAGAAACAGTTGCTTTCGTAGGTATGAGTGGTGGTGGTAAATCAACATTAATTAACTTAATACCGAGATTTTACGATGTAACTTCTGGGCAAATTTTAATAGATGGTCACAACATTAAAGATTTTTTAACGGGAAGTTTAAGAAATCAAATAGGATTGGTGCAACAGGATAATATTTTATTCTCTGATACAGTTAAGGAAAATATTTTACTTGGTCGTCCAACAGCAACAGATGAAGAAGTAGTTGAAGCGGCGAAAATGGCTAATGCACATGACTTTATTATGAACTTGCCACAAGGATATGACACTGAAGTAGGTGAACGAGGTGTTAAATTATCAGGTGGTCAAAAACAAAGATTATCGATTGCTAGAATATTTTTAAATAATCCACCAATTCTTATCTTGGATGAAGCAACAAGTGCACTTGATTTAGAAAGTGAATCCATTATTCAAGAAGCATTAGATGTGTTGAGTAAAGATCGAACGACACTTATCGTAGCGCATCGCTTGTCTACTATTACACATGCTGACAAAATTGTCGTAATTGAAAATGGGCATATTGTTGAAACAGGTACGCATCGTGAATTGATTGCAAAACAAGGTGCTTACGAGCATTTATATAGCATTCAAAACTTATAAAGTATTAGTTGTTTGACTTCAGTACAATTTTGTAGGGAAGATTTGTAACAGGATGGTGAGGTCATAACAGAGAAAAAGCAGTAAGAGAATTTCTTCATTGAAAATAATCTTACTGCTTTTTTAAATTTAATTTCGAGATTCAATATTACTTTATCTCATTGTGGTATTAATTACAGGAATTGTTTTAATGTTATAAATCAAAGTCTTCTTCAACAATTTCAATGTCTGCATCAGATCTATGATATGTGAAAAAGCTAATTCTTATGCGGTCTAAATGCTCTAAATGGTGTCGATACTCTTCGATGGCTGCAACAATTTGCATAACATTGGCAAACGAATATTCCGTTTGATAAGGATGATTTATTAACTCATGCTGAAATGTAGACAATAAATCTTTTTTCTGCGGATTATCTAACTCATAATCAACATGTGTCACATTATAACGTGCTTTTTTAGAAAGGCTAGCTAAAATTTGCTCGTGAAAAGCAGTTAATGAATCTAAATCTAATTTGATTTGTAATAGGAAATTGTTATTAAGTAAATATAAGTCGTTTTGATAACGCGACAATTTGTTTAATACTTCATAAGCTTGTCTAGTCGTCTGAACTACTTCTCTGAAAAGTATTTTCTTTCTATTCTGTTGGTGAATATGTTTTTTTGTAATAGGACGTTCTTCGCTATAGTAATCATAAATTTTCTCTAACTTTTCGACACGTTGTTTTAAATTATGACTATCTTGTTTAATATTATTAAACTCCGTCGTATCATTTAATACTAATTTAAACCACATAAAAATATCTGAGGATATATTTAATGAATTATAGTAAATTTTTGTTTCAAATTTAGGTGGTAGAAACACAAAGTTAACTAGAGATGAACTTATGACACCAATCATTACAAGTACAAACCTGTAAAAGGCGGTAATATAGAAAGAACCGGTATGTTGTCCCATAATGATTAATGCTGTTACACTCGCCAAAGTAGCAACATGTGCTAAATTAAATTTAAATAAAATAGCAATAAGTACTATGACGGTAACACCCATAATGATAAAATTATCGCTAAAAATTGTTACCATTGTAACAGAAAGTATGGCACCTATAATGTTACCTAATGCTTGATCAGAAACTGTTTTAAATGAACGATAAATACTAGGTTGCATTGCAACAACAGCACTGACACCAGCTAAGGCTTTCAGACCAACATCATCAGGTAGTAAAGAAGCGATAGACATAGCTAAAATAATGGCTATACCAGTTTTAAAAATCCGAGCTCCTAGTCTCAAAAATAATGACGCCCCTTTTAAGTTTATTGAATATCTAATATTCGTATTCATTACTGTTATACACTTACTAGTTACAAAATTCAAGCTTATTTATAGTTGTTAAAATAAATCATACATAATACTGATAGCGATGTAAAACTTTAGTCAGAGATTAAAAGAGTATAAATTTGTAAAATAAAAACTCACATAGTGACATATCAAGTTAAACGTTAATAGTTAACGATATAAAATGAATCTACTATGTGAGCATTTGTTTTATTTTAATTCAATTAAAAATATACTTCCTTAAAAGTTATTTCATTTGACTAAAAGCATAGTCTGCAGCTTTTAAAGTTTGTTTAATATCTTCTTCTGTATGTTCAGTTGTTAAGAACCAAGCTTCAAACTTAGAAGGTGCTAAATTGATACCTTGATTTAACATTAATTTGAAAAATTTACCGAACGCTTCGCCGTCAGAATGTTCAACTTGATCATAATGTGTGACTTTTTCATCTGTAAAGTACAATGTTAAAGATCCGTAAATACGATTAATTGTAGCTGTGATATTATGTTTTTCGATTAATTTAAGTAAACCTTCTTCTAGTTGTTGGCCTAAGCTGTCTAATTTTTCATAAACACCGTCTTGTTCTAGTACTTCGAGTAATGCAATACCTGCTTTCATAGATAACGGATTACCAGCCATTGTACCAGCTTGATATGCAGGTCCTAGAGGTGCTACTTGTTCCATAATATCTTGACGTCCACCATAGCCTCCAATTGGTAAACCACCGCCAACAATTTTACCAAATGCAGTTAAATCAGGGATAACACCTAATAAGTCTTGAGCGGCACCGTAATGAAAACGGAATGCAGTAATTACTTCATCATAAATCACTAGTGTCCCGTTGTTATGTGAAATTTCATTAACCTCTTCTAAAAATCCAGGTTGAGGCATTACCATTCCAAAGTTACCAACAATTGGTTCTACTAATACTGCGGCAATTTCATCACCCCAAAATTCAATTGCTTCTTTATATGCGTTAATATCATTGAAAGGAACAGTAATGACTTCACGTGCGACGCTTTCTGGAACACCAGCTGAATCTGGAGAACCGAGCTGAGATGGGCCGCTACCTGCTGCAACCAATACTAAATCAGAATGGCCATGATAAGATCCAGCAAATTTTATAATTTTATTTCTTTTAGTATATGCACGTGCAACACGAATTGTTGTCATGACTGCTTCTGTTCCAGAATTTACAAAGCGAATTTTCTCAAGAGATGGAATTGCATCACGTAATTTTTTGCTGAATTCAATTTCTAGTTCAGTCGGCGTACCAAATAAAACACCTTTAGCAGCTTGTTCTTGAATTGCTTTAGTAATATGAGGATGTGCATGCCCCGTAATAATTGGGCCGTATGCTTGAAGGTAATCAATAAATCTATTGCCATCGACATCATATAAATATGCACCGTGTCCTTCTTTCATAACAACAGGTGCACCGCCTCCTACAGCTTTATAAGAACGAGAAGGGGAATTGACACCGCCTAGAATATATTCGTTTGAAAGTTGTTGTAAACGTTCACTTTCACTAAAATTCATTTATATCAACCTCTTTTAATTTAATATTTTCATCTAATATCGTATCATAAAATTATTATAATGAAGAAAAAGGTGATTATATGTTGCAAAAAGGAGAACAATTTCCAATATTTAAATTAGAAAATCAGGACGGAACTGTCATTACAAATGATACATTAAAAGGTAAAAAGGCGATTATATATTTTTATCCTAGAGATAATACACCTACTTGTACCACAGAAGCTTGTGACTTTAGAGACAATTTAGAAATGTTCAATGATTTAGATGTTGCAGTATATGGTATAAGCGGTGATTCAAAGAAAAAACACCAAAATTTTATTGAGAAGCACGGATTGAATTTCGATTTATTAGTAGATGAAGATTTTAAATTAGCTAAAGAAACTAGCGTATATCAGTTAAAAAAATCATTTGGCAAAGAAAGTATGGGCATTGTAAGAACGACTTTTATAATAGATGAACAAGGTAAAGTATTAGATGTTATCGAGAAGGTTAAGGTTAAAACACAAATAGAAGAACTTAAAAACATTTTGGGGTGACATATATGAAAGTTGTTGGGTTGAATCGTATGCGTGAAGTTGAAACTGAATTACAACAACGCTTTTCAGATGTAGATTTTAAATTTTATAAAAAAGCATCAGAAATACCTGAGAGTGACTTGGCTGATTTAGATATATTAGTTGGTTATGATGGCGGTATCAATGAGGCATTTTTACGACGTTGTCCAAATTTAAAATGGATCGCATGGTTTGCAACGGGTGTAAATACATTACCGTTAGATTATATTGCAGATCACGGCATACTTTTAACTAACGGAAAAGGTGTTCAAGCTAAACAATTATCTGAATACATTTTAGCTTTCATTTTAGATGATTATAAAAAGATGAAACTATCATATGATAACCAACGACAACATATATATGATTCGAAAATAACTGGTAAACGCCTTTCAGGACAAACAGTTTTATTTTTAGGTACAGGTGCAATTGCTACTAGAACTGCGAAGTTAGCAAAGGCTTTTAATATGAATTTAATTGGTCTGAGTAAGTCAGGTCAGAACAAACATGAGTTTGATGAGATATATACTATCGAATCACTTGAAAGCACATTACCAAATGCTGACATTGTTATAAATGCTTTACCAGAAACGCAAGAAACGATTCATTTACTAAAGAAAAATCATTTTGAATTAATGAAAGATGAAGCTCTTTTTATAAATATAGGACGAGGTAGCATAGTTAAAGAAGCGCTCTTAATAGAAGTATTAAAAAGTAGAGTTATTCGACATGCATATTTAGATGTGTTTGAAAATGAACCTTTGAAACCTAATCATGAATTATATGAATTGGATAATGTAACTATAACAGCGCATATAACTGGTAATGATTATGAAGCAAAGTATGACTTATTAGATATTTTTAAAAACAATCTAGTTAATTTTCTCAATAAGAATGGTCTAATTGAGAATGAAGTCGATGCTAAAAAAGGCTATTAAATGAAATCATCATGTAAATATTGACACGCGCGCAATACTACAGTTATATTTATAGTAAGTAATAATAATTATTATATAAGAAAGATGGTGATATAGATGAGTGTTGAAATAGAATCAATTGAACATGAACTAGAAGAATCAATTGCATCATTGCGACAAGCAGGCGTAAGAATTACACCTCAAAGACAAGCAATATTACGTTATTTAATTTCTTCACATACTCATCCAACAGCTGATGAAATTTATCAAGCACTTTCACCTGATTTTCCAAATATAAGTGTTGCGACAATATATAATAACTTAAGAGTGTTTAAAGATATTGGAATTGTAAAAGAATTAACATATGGAGACTCATCAAGTCGATTCGACTTTAATACACATAATCATTATCATATTATATGTGAACAATGTGGTAAGATCGTTGATTTTCAATATCCACAGTTAAATGAAATTGAAAGATTAGCTCAGCATATGACTGACTTTGACGTAACACATCATCGAATGGAAATTTATGGAGTTTGTAAAGAATGCCAAGATAAATAATTTAACTTTGGTAGTATGACAAATTAAAAAATCGTTAGCTTACTTCATATAAGTAAGCGTAATATTTAAGAAGTTAAACGACATGAAAGTTGTTTAACTTCTTTTTTATGCTCATTCTTTTTTATGCTCATTCTTTTTTATGCTTATTCTGAAAAATATTTAAATAGAAGAAAAGAACATTCTAACTACGGAAGTGGTAGTAACTAATAACTAGTATCCTTTATAAATAAACATAAAAATATTCAAACGAAGGTTTACTAAATAACTATCCATAAAGTGAGGATAAGTTTGTTTGTAAAACTGAAGTAAAAAGCGTAAGGAATTACACTTTAAATACATATAGTACTTACGAATAGAAAATAATCCCTTCAACAGTAATTTTTAAACAAAAATAAGTGTTGTTTTATGTTGACTCTACTAGAATAACTTGATATTATATAAAAGTCGTCAAACGGCACTAATATTTAAAAAACAAATGTTTTAAGTTGTTGATTTAAAATATTAATAAAGTGTAAATTTGACTATTGAAATTCGAACAAATACATAATAAAATAATATTTGTTGAATTAATTGAGTTAGGAAATTTATTTTTTAGAAATAAAATAATTAAAAATAATTCTTGACTTTCAAAAACTTACGAGTTATAATTAAATCTTGTAAGTGACAAACGAACATTGAAAACTGAATGACAATATGTCAACGTTAATTCCAAAAACGTAACTATAAGTTACAAACATTATTTAGTATTTATGAGCTAATCAAACATCATAATTTTTATGGAGAGTTTGATCCTGGCTCAGGATGAACGCTGGCGGCGTGCCTAATACATGCAAGTCGAGCGAACGGACG